>JACIYQ010000238.1 GCA_014359855.1 Parvibaculum sp. | reverse complement strand
GTCCTCTTCGCGCTCATCTTCTGGCGCCTGATCCGGGTCATTCTCGCGCGTGTCAGCGGCACGGCGGGCGCGAAACTTCACGCGCGCCTCGTGACCATGTTCGCGGTCGTCGCCGTCATGCCGGCGATCATCGTCGCCGTCTTTGCGGCGGTTACGCTCAATCGCGGCCTGGACACCTGGTTCGGCGAGCGGGCGCAGCTCATCATCTCCAATGCGGAAACGGTCGCCGAGGCCTACCTGAACGAACACAGGCAGGTGCTTCGCGGCGACACGCTCGCCATGGCGACCGACCTCGACCGCGAAGCGACGCTTATATCGAGCGATCCGGCCTATTTCTTTCGCCTCCTGACCGGCCAGATGCGTCTGCGTTCGCTGCATGGCGCCTATGTCATCAAGTTGGATGGCCGCATTCTCGCAAAGGCGGGCGGAAGCGTCGACGTCGGCATGCCGGCGGAAAGCTATTTCGTCACCGCGCGGAAAGACGATGTGGGCCTCTTCATCGTCGAGGATCACAACCAGATACGCGCGCTCGTGGCGCTACCTTCCGTCGACGGCACTTATCTCTATGTTGCCCGCTTCGTGGACGCACAGGTTCTGGAGCACCTCGCGGAAACGCGCGCGGCCGTCACCGAATATGAAAGCCTCGAAACCCGCCGTAGCCAGTTCCAGATCACCTTCGCGCTCATCTACGTCACTGTGGCCTTGATCACGCTTCTGGCGGCGATCTGGCTCGGCCTGTGGGCCGCGAACAGGATCGTCGATCCGATCTCCCGGCTGGTACGTGCGGCCGAGCGCGTTAGCGTCGGCGATCTGCGGGCCCGGGTCCCGGTGAGCGGTACGGGCGACGAACTCGACATGCTCAGCGGCGCTTTCAACCGGATGACGAGCCAGCTCGAAAGCCAGCGCAACGACCTGATTGAGGCGAACCACCAGCTGGACGAACGCCGTCAGTTCACCGAAGCGGTGCTCTCGGGTGTGAGTGCCGGCGTGTTCGGTCTCGACAATGAAGGCCGCGTGACGCATGCCAACCGCGCGGCGCTCCGCTTCTTCAATTTCACGGAAGCCAGGCTTCTCGGACGCTCCCTCGCGACGGTAATTCCCGAAATGGCGCCGGCAGTCGCGGACGCCCGTGCACATCCGGATCGCACCGCGCAGGCACAGGTGATCATTCCGGAAGGCGGACAGGACCGGACGCTCAACGTCCGCGTGACGCGCGAAATGACGGATTCGGGGCAGGGCGGGTTCGTGCTCACATTCGACGACATTACCGAACTCGTCAGGGCGCAGCGCACCTCCGCCTGGGCGGATGTTGCGCGGCGTATCGCGCATGAAATCAAGAACCCGTTGACGCCCATTCAGCTGTCGGCGGAGCGTCTGCGCCGGAAATACGGCAAGGAAATCAAATCCGATCCCGACATTTTCGAGCAATGCACGCAGACCATCATCCGGCAGGTGAGCGACATTGGCCGCATGGTGGACGAGTTCTCCTCCTTCGCCCGCATGCCGTCTGCTTCCTTCAAGCCTCTCGACCTGAACGAAATACTGCGTCAGGCGGTCTTCCTTCAGCGGATCGGTCATCCCGAAATCGAATACGATCTCACGCTGCCCGAGGAACAGACCATCGTCGAGTGCGATGGACGGCTCGTCAGTCAGGCGCTGACGAACATCCTGAAGAACGCGGCGGAGGCGATCCGCGGACACGATGATGGCGAAGACGAGGAAGACGCGGAAGCGCTGCGCGCGTCCCAGGGGAAAATCGGCCGCATTCAGTTGAACATTCTTCCCGGCGAGAACAGCGTCACGATCGTGGCAACGGATTCAGGCTGCGGACTGCCGGACAACAACAGGTCCCGGCTGACCGAACCCTACATGACGACGCATGCCAAAGGCACGGGCCTCGGGCTCGCGATCGTCAACAAGGTGATGGAAGACCATGGAGGAGAGCTGGTGCTGGAAGACGCACCGGCCGATGAGGGATGGGAGAGCGGCGCCCGCGTGCGTCTCGTCTTCCCCCGCCGGCGCCACGCCGAAAGCAGTGGAAGACATGGGGAAACGCGCAACGTTAATGACGTTGCCGGCGACGTAAGCGAAGAGGCTGTTAATGGCGTCTGATATTCTGATAGTCGACGATGAAAACGATATCCGCGAACTGATATCGGGCATCCTGAACGACGAAGGCTACGACACGCGCAGTGCCGGCGACAGCGACCGGGCGCTCGCTGCAATCGAGGCGCGCCGTCCGGGCCTTGTCGTTCTCGACATCTGGCTCCAGGGCAGCAGGCTCGACGGTCTGGAATTGCTCGATGTGATTCGTGAGCGTCATCCGGATTTGCCGGTCGTGATCATCAGCGGCCACGGGAACATCGAAACCGCCGTCTCCGCGATCAAGCAGGGCGCTTACGACTTCATCGAAAAGCCGTTCAAGGCGGACAGGCTGATCCTCGTCGTCCAGCGCGCCATCGAGGCCTTCCGGCTGCGTCGCGAAAACAGCGAACTCCGCGTGCGCGTGGGCGACGATACGACGCTCGTCGGCGCCTCGTCTGCGATCGCGCAGGTCCGTCAGACCGTGGACAAGGTGGCGCCGACGAACAGCCGGGTGCTGATTTCCGGGCCTGCGGGATCTGGCAAGGAGGTCGTCGCGCGGCTGCTGCATGCACGCTCCCGCCGGTCCAGTCATTCCTTCGTCGCACTCAATGCCGCGAACATGGCGCCCGAGCGCATGGAAGTCGAACTTTTCGGAACCGAGGAAAGCGCTTCGGGGCCGCGCAAGGTCGGCGTTTTCGAGCAGGCGCATGGCGGTACGCTCTTTCTCGACGAAGTGTCGGAAATGCCGATAGAGACACAGAGCAAAATTCTCCGCGTCCTGGTCGACCAGACTTTCGAACGGGTTGGCGGCGGTGCGCGCGTGAAGGTGGATGTGCGCGTCGTATCCTCGTCGAGCCGTGATCTTCTCGATGAGATATCGAAGGGGCGCTTCAGGGAAGACCTCTATCATCGTCTGAACGTGGTACCGATCGTCGTGCCGCCGCTTGCCGCGCGCCGCGAGGACATTCCGCTTCTCGTGGAACACTTCATGGGGTTGATCTCCAATGCGACGGGTCTGCCGGTGCGGCGTGTATCCGACGATGCGATGGCCGCATTGCAGGCCCATGACTGGCCGGGGAACGTCCGCCAGTTGCGGAACAATATCGAGCGGCTTCTGATCCTCTCTTCCGGCGATCCGAGCGCCATGGTGACGGCCGACATGCTTCCGGCCGAAGTCGGCGCCTCTGCGCAAATGACGGTGAACGGCGCGGGCGGCGAACACATCATGGCGCTGCCGCTCAGGGAAGCGCGCGAAACCTTCGAGCGCGAATACCTGATGGCCCAGATCAGCCGTTTCGGGGGCAACATTTCGCGCACGGCGGCCTTCATCGGCATGGAGCGTTCCGCGCTTCACCGGAAGCTGAAGTCGCTCGGCGTTGCGGCTGCCAACCGGCCCGACGTGCCGGCCTGATCTGTCTGACGATGCGCAAAAACGGGAAATCCTCATCATGAAGGTAATTGTCTGCGGGGCCGGGCAAGTGGGCTTCGGCATTGCGCGCCAGCTCGCTTCCGAGCAGAACGACGTGACGGTGATCGATCAGTCGCCGCAGCTCGTTCATCAGATTTCCGACACGCTCGATGTCCGCGCCATCGTCGGACACGGTGCGCACCCCGACGTGCTGGAACGGGCGGGAGCCGCCTCCGCCGACATGCTCATTGCCGTCACCTTTCACGACGAAGTGAACATGATTGCCTGCCAGGTCGCGCATTCGGTCTTCAATGTACCCACGAAGATCGCGCGCGTGAGGTCCCAGAGCTACCTGCAGCCGGGCTTCCAGGATCTCTTCGCGCAGGATCACCTGCCGATCGACGTCATCATTTCGCCCGAACTCGAAGTCGGCAAGGCGGTCCTGCGCCGCCTAGCCGTGCCGGGTGCCTTCGATATTCTCAGCTTTGCGGAGGGCAAGGTGAATGTGGTCGGCGTGTCGCTGGAGGAAGACTGCCCGATCGTGAACACGCCGCTGCGCCAGTTGACGGATCTTTTCCCGGACCTGCGCTCGCGGGTCGTCGGCATCGTCCGCAATGGCGAACTCTTCGTACCCCAGAGCGACGATCCCATGCTCGTCGGCGACGAAGCCTATTTCGCCTCGGATGTGCGCGACGTTCGCCGCACGCTCGGCATTTTCGGCCATGAGGAGGTCGCTGCCCGGCGCATCATCATCGTCGGCGCGGGAAATATCGGTCTCCATGTCGCCCGCGAACTCGAGGAAAACCATCCCGGAACGCGCGTGAAGCTCATCGAAAGCGACCGCGAGAAGGCCGTTCAGGCCGCCGACCGGTTGAAACGCTCGATCGTGCTGCACGGCAGCGGCCTCGATCCCGAACTTCTTCAGGAAGCGGGCATTGCGGAAACGGAAACGCTTGTCACGCTCACGAACAGCGACCAGACGAACATTCTCTCCTGCGTCGTCGCCAAGCGCGAAGGCTGCCAGCGCACCATGGCGCTCATCAACAACAACACCTATGCGCCGCTGATGCGGTCGCTCGGCATCGACGCCTTCATCAACCCGCGCGGCGCCACTGTCTCTACCGTTTTGCAGCATGTCCGCCGCGGCCGCATTCGCGGCCTGCAGTCCGTGCATGACGGCGCCGCCGAGGTGATCGAGGCCGAAGCGCTCGAAACCTCGACCCTCGTGGGCAAGCCCCTGCGCGAGGTGAACCTGCCGGACGGCATCCTCGTCGGCGCGGTCATCCGGGACGAGGAAGTCATCATTCCCCGGGGCGGCACCGAGATCGAGGCCGGGGACCGCGTCGTCCTCTTCGCCCGCTCCGATCAGGTGAGGAAGGTGGAACAGATGTTCCGCGTCAGCCTCGAATTCTTCTGAGCCAAAGGAACGTCCCTTGTCGCGCATCGCCTATGTCAACGGCCGCTATCTCCGCCACGCGGAAGCGAGCGTTCACATCGAGGACCGCGGATATCAATTCGCGGACGGAATCTACGAGGTTTGCGGTATTCGCGGCGGCAAGCTCATGGACGAGAAGCTCCATCTCGAACGGCTGCAGCGCTCTCTCCGCGAACTGCGAATGGATATGCCCGTCTCCCTTTCCGCGCTGAAGGTCATTCTTCGCGAAGTGGTCCGGCGCAACCGCATTGCGAACGGCATGGTCTATTTCCAGGTGACGCGCGGCGTCGCCCCGCGCGACCATCCCTTTCCGGCAGACGCGCAGGCATCGCTCGTCGTCACCGCCAAACGGCTCAACGAGGCGCGTGTGGCGCTCTCGGCCGCCAGGGGCGTCGAGGTGCTGACCATGCCCGACCAGCGCTGGGCGCGCCGCGACATCAAATCCGTCGCACTCTTGCCCAACGTGCTCGCAAAGCAAGCGGCGCGCGAGGCGGGCGCCTATGAGGCCTGGCTCGTCGACGCGGAAGGCTTCGTCACCGAAGGCGCCTCCACGAACGCCTGGATCGTGGACAGGGAAGGGCGCCTCATCACGCGGCCGGAGGGGCCGGACATCCTGAGCGGCGTCACGCGCCGCGTCCTGCTGCAGGCAGCAAGGGCGGAAGGGCTGGAGGTCGTGGAGCGGCCTTTCACGCCCGAAGAGGCGAAATCCGCGCGCGAGGCCTTCATCAGCGCCTCCTCCGCCATAATTATTCCTGTGGTCCGCATCGACGGGCACCCCATCGGCAATGCCGCTCCGGGGTCGACAACGCTCCGCTTGCGGGAGGCTTATGGCCGGTTTGGCGAGCTTTCCTGACGGAAGACCGGGAAAAGGCGCCGGAGACCGATAAATTCGGTGTGATTTGCAGGTGCGAAGTCAATTTCGCACTTGCAGCAAAAGATGAAAAGCCGGACTGTAACCGGATCGAGCCGCAGCCCGCCGATCCTTGGGGAACGGGCGGTGCAAAGAAAAAGCCGGACCCGCGCGGCAAGTGTCCGGCCCCACTCAACTTCATAAATGGGGCCTACCCATGAACGAAAAAACTCATAATTTGCAGGACACGTTCCTGAACCACGTTCGCAAGAACAAGACGACCCTCACAATCTTTCTGGTAAATGGCGTCAAGCTTCAGGGCGTGGTGACCTGGTTCGACAACTTTTGTGTATTGTTGCGCCGGGACGGCCATTCGCAGCTCGTGTATAAGCATGCGATCTCGACCATTATGCCGGCCCAGCCCGTTCAGCTGTTTGAAGCCGATGCCAATGGTGACGAGGCCTGAAGAGACCTCTGCCAAAAGAGCCCTGATTGACCGAAGAGACCAAGGACACGACGGAGAACCGCGCGCGCGGTGACAGGAACTTTCAGGTAACCCCGAAGGAGCCGACGCGAACCTTTGTGCTCGTGCCCTGGATGAAGTCGGCGGAACACCAGGCAAAGCGCTCGGGAACCACCACGCGTTCTGCGGAGTCGAGGCTCGAAGAGGCCGTGGGCCTTGCCGCTGCCATATCTCTCGACGTCGTGGGCTCGGTTGTCGTGCCGCTTGTGCAGCCGCGCCCGGCGACATTGTTCGGCGAAGGCAAGGTCGATGAGCTGAAGGGGCAGATCGCCGAGCTGCGCGTCGAACTCGTCGTCGTGGATGGCCCCCTCGGTCCCGGCCAGCAGCGAAACCTCGAGCGCGCCTGGAACGTCAAGGTGCTGGACCGCACCGGTCTCATTCTCGAAATCTTCGGCGAGCGCGCGCGAACGCGGGAAGGCACGCTGCAGGTCGAGCTCGCGCATCTGAACTACCAGAAGAGCCGTCTCGTCCGAAGCTGGACCCATCTGGAGCGTCAGCGCGGCGGCTTCGGCTTTCTCGGTGGCCCCGGCGAAACGCAGATCGAGGCCGACCGCCGCTTGATTCAGGAGCGCATCACGAAAATCGAGCGCCAGCTCGAAACCGTGAAACGCACGCGCCAGCTTCACAGGAAGACGAGACGCGAAGCGCCTTATCCCGTGGTCGCCCTTGTCGGATACACCAATGCCGGCAAGTCGACGCTTTTCAACCGGCTGACGGAGGCCGGTGTCTTCGCCGAAAATCTCCTGTTCGCCACGCTCGACCCGACGATGCGCAGCCTCCTTCTGCCGAGCGGCCGCAAGATCATCCTGTCCGACACCGTCGGTTTCATTTCCGATCTCCCGACGCATCTCGTCGCCGCCTTCCGCGCCACGCTCGAAGAAGTTCTGGAGGCCGAGGTCATCCTGCATGTGCGCGATGCCGCGCATGAGGAAACGGATATCCAGAAGCGCGATGTCGAGGCGGTGCTGGCATCCCTCGGCGTCACAAGGGAGTCGACGGCGCAGAACAATCAGCACGTCGTCGACGTGTTGAACAAGATCGACCTGCTCGCCGGCGGAATGCATGACGCGGCCGTCAATCTGGCGCAGCGCGAACCGCTCACCGTCGCCGTTTCCGCGCTGACGGGGGAGGGCACGCAAGAGCTTCTTTCCCTCATCGACAGCCTCATCGTCGATGAAGAGCGTCACGTTCACTTCGATGTGCCGTCGGATGAGGGCGAGGCGATCGCCTGGCTGCATGCGAACGCACACGTCCGGTGCCGCGTGGACGGCGACGACGGTATCGTTCATCTCGATCTCGGTCTTTCGCCCCTCGCCACGGGCCGCTTCGAGAAGCGGTTCCCCGACCTGTCGAAACGTCTTGGCGAAGCCGCCGTTCACGCGGCCGCCGATGATGCCGCCGAATGAGCATGGACGATCTCGCCGGTAAAGTTGCCGCGCTGATAAAGGAAGCGTCGGCCGATATCGTGATGCCGCGCTTTCGCGCGCTTGCCGCACATGAGGTCGAGGAAAAATCCCGTGGCGACCTCGTGACCATCGCCGACCGCGAAGCGGAACTCTGGCTCGCGCCGAGGCTCGAAGCGCTGGTGCGCGGTTCGCGCGTGCTGGGCGAGGAGGCCGCGGCGGCGAACCCCGCACTCCTTTCTCACCTCGATGACGACATGCCCCTCTGGACGGTGGATCCCGTCGACGGCACGGCAAACTTCGCCGCCGGTCGCGAGGCGTTCGGGCTCATGGTCTCGCTCCTCGAAGGCGGCGAGACGGTCCGCGCATGGATCTATCTGCCGGTGGTCGATGCGCTTGCGGTGAGCGAGCGCGGGGGAGGGGCCTTCTGGCACGATAGGTCCGGAAGCGTGCGTCTCGATGCGGGGGCGGCATCCGCCGAGCCCGCGGAACAGACGGCGAGCTTCTATGTCCGCTTCATGCCGGACGAGTGGAAATCCGGTATCGAATCCTGTGCTGCCGGTGTTGGCGCCACCACGTCGCTACTCTGTTCCGCCTGGGACTACACGAATGTTGCGCGCGGACAGCACGACTTCATCACCTATCACCGGATGCTGCCCTGGGACCACGCGCCGGGATCATTGATCCTGCGCGAAGCAGGTGGTGTCGTTCGTGACATCGAAACGGGGATGGACTACGCGCCGCGAACGCTCAAGGGTCCGCATCTCGTCGCCCGCGACGAGGAGAGCTGGCAGAGGACCGCAGAACGGATAAGAGCGAAACGCCGCGTCTAGCGTTTCCGCTCTTCCGCCTTTGCTTCGTTCCAGAGCGCGTCCATTTCTTCCAGCGAAGACTCTTCAGGCCGCTTTCCCGCTGCTGCGAGCTTTTCCTCGATGCGGCCGAAGCGGCGGCGGAACTTCGCATTCGCGCGGCGCAGCGCCGCTTCCGGGTCCACCTTCATATGCCGCGCAAGATTGGCATAGACGAAGAGAAGATCGCCCATCTCGTCCTCAAGCCGGTCGGGATCGCCGCCTTTGGCGACTTCTGCCGAAAGTTCGAGCATTTCCTCGTTGAGCTTGTCGATCACAAGCGAAGTGTCCGGCCAGTCGAAGCCGACGCGCGCGGCGCGGTTCTGGAGTTTGATGGCGCGGGCAAGCGCGGGCAAAGCAAGCGGCACATCGTCGAGGATGCTTGCCGCCGTTGTGCCCTTTTCCGCTTTCTCCTCCGCCTTGATTTCTTCCCAGCGTCCCTTCACGGCGCCTGCGCTGCGCTGTTCCTCGTCGCCGAAGACATGGGGATGCCGCCGGATCATCTTTTCGCAGATCGCCTGCACGACGCCGGAAAAGTCGAAGCGGCCTTCCTCCTCCGCCATCCGGGCGTGGAACACCACCTGCAGAAGGAGATCGCCGAGTTCGTCCCTGAGATCTTCCATGTCACCGCGTTCGATCGCGTCGGCAACCTCATATGCCTCCTCGATCGTATAGGGCGCGATGCTTGCGAAATCCTGCTCGAGGTCCCAGGGGCAGCCCCCGTCGGGATCGCGCAGTTTCGCCATGATGTCGAGCAGCGCTTCGATCCGGCCGGTTTCATTGGACACGGGAGCGGAACCTCAATCGGCCGGCTGGTCGGCAATGCCGCCGGCCGATCCAACCTGTGCGACGGCCGCTGCGGCGTCGCTCGCGTTGTGCGATGCGTGAACGCCGTCGCGTTCCTCGATCTTCCTGCGAAGGTCGAGTTGCGTCTTGCGGTCGAGCGGAAAACGCCACATCACGAGCGCCGCCGCCAGCATGACGATCGCCGGCAGCGTCACATACATCGCCATGAAGAGGTTGAGCGTTTCGGGCGTGTTTTCGCCGCCGGGGGCAAACTTGATGAGGTCGAGCAGCGGATAGGTGATGCCGACGGCCAGCGCCGCGCCCACCTTGGCCGTCATGCTCAACAGCGAATAGTAGAGGCCGGTGCGCCGCTGTCCGGTCTCCAGATAGTCCGTATCGATGACATCCGCCATGATCGAACGGAGCAGGAAGGAGCCCGCGCCATAGGCGACGCCGTAAAGCGAATTGCCGATGAAGAGCCACCAGAATTCGCCGCGCGGAAAGAACACCACGAGAGGCAGCGTGACCGCGCCGTAGACCATCGCGATGGCGAGCGTCTTGTGCTTGCCCGCCATGTGGCTCAGCCGGATCCAGCCGGGAATGCCGACAAAGCCCGCAATGAAATAGACGAGGAGGAGAAGGCTTGCCGACTTCGGCAGCTCCATCACATAGGAGGCAAAGAAGATGTAGAGCGAGCCGGTTATTGCCGGTGCGATGTTCACAAGAAGGTCGGCCGCCAGCACGCGCTGCAGAAGCCGGTTCTTCGCGATGATCGCCCAGGCCCGCCTCCACGGAATTTGCTGGTGCGCCTTGCTCGGAAATTCCGGCGTCAGCCACACGGCAAGGCCGATGGTGATCGGCAGCAGGATGATGATGAACCACCCCATCGCGGCGACCTTCTCGGCGCCGCCGGCGCCCGCCTCCGATACATTCTCGATGACGGCGGGAAGCGCGAGCACGGTGAACATGCCGAAGATGAGAAGAAACTCGCGCACGCCCTGGATGGTTGAACGCTCGTTGTAGTCGGCGGAGAGTTCCGCGCCCCACGACATGTGCGAAATAGTGATGAGCGTCCAGCCAATATAGAGGAAGAACATCCACCCCGCGAGATAGACCCATGTCACCGGCGGGCTCGGCATGAAGAGCATGTAGGACGCGACCATGAGAATCGGCGCGGAAATCACGATCCAGTGCCGCCGCCGTCCCCAGCGGGTCGGATACCTGTCGGACAGCATCCCGAGCACCGGATCGGTGAACACGTCCCAGAACCGCGCCATCATGAAGACCGTGCCGACGACGGTGAGGCTCAACCCCATGTCGTGTCCGTAGAATGGCGGCAGGTAGACGACGATCGGAAGGCCCAGCGCCGATATCGGGATCGAGGGAAGCCCGAAAGCACCGATCTGAAGACGTGTCACGCGGCGTTGGTTCACTCGAAGCTCCCTTGGATGCGGCCATCTGCACCATTTCGGCGCCCATGCCTTTCGGCGGGTCTGTCTCGCCCGTCGCGGCAGGTTTATTGATTATTTGTCAGCGCCGCTAAGGAAACCGATTGCGCCCCGGATGTCCATGAATTTCATGGGGTATGCGGCCGCATTCCGCCAGGTGAAATTCCCCGCGAAACCCTCAGGCGAAATTCTCGTCCGCGACGAAGGGATTGGTCCGCCGCTCCACGCCGAAAGTCGAAAGCGGACCATGGCCGGGCACGAAAGTGACGTCGTCGCCGAGCGGCCAAAGTCTTTCCCGGATCGAGGCTACAAGGGCGCCGTGATCGCCCCTCGGAAAGTCCGTCCTGCCGATGGAGCCCTGAAAGAGAACGTCGCCGACAATGGCAAGCCGCGACGGCTCGTGGAAGAAGACGACATGTCCCGGCGTGTGGCCGGGGCAGTGACGCACGTCGAGGGTGAGCCCGGCAAACTCCACCTTGTCGCCATCCTTGAGCCAGCGGTCAGGCCGGAAGCCGCCCACCGGCGGGAAGCCGTATTTCGCGGCCTGTTCCGGCAGGGTCTCGATCAGAAAGAGATCGTCCTCGTGCGGTCCTTCGATCGGCACGCCGAGGTCGCGGGCAAGATCGCCGGCCGCCGCCGCATGGTCGAGATGGCCATGCGTCAGCAGAACCTTCTCGATCGTCACGCCGGTCTCCGCCGCCGCCTGCTTGATCCGTTCGAGGTCGCCGCCCGGATCGGTCACGGCGCCGCGCATGGTCTCGTCGTTCCACAAAAGCGTGCAGTTCTGCTGAAACGGGGTGACGGGGAGAATGGCGGCTTTCAAGCCCATGGCGGAAACTCGTTTGCTTATGGAATGTCGCTGGGCGGAAAGGTAGGGGCTCTCCCGGCACTTGTCGACCTTGCGCGCACTGGTGCCGGATCGCGACAAACAAAAAATTCCGGATATGACTGAGATCAAGGAGCCGGATTGCCGCATGCCGCATTCTCATCGGCATCTGGAGGCATGAGCGCCTTCATGCAGAGGAGGAACGTCATGAACATGCGGATCGCGGCGGCACGTCTTCCCGTTTCAATCGTGGCCGCCATCTTGCCATCTCTCGTCCGGGCAACACCTGAGGTCGAACCGAAGGCGCGGGAACGCCATGCGCCTTTTCTTGTGCCGCTCTGGGTTGCCATCGGCATCGGCGGCGGCGCGATGCTGTTGCCCTTGTATGGCCATGAAGCAGCAGTGCTTCCTGCGCTTGTTTTCCTCGTCATCTGCCCGCTTCTGGTCGCCGGCGTTCTTCTGATGGAAGACGACGGCATCGACGCCGGCTCGTGACGGCGTACGTTTCTTCGGAAACGTGCCGCATGCGGTGGAGAGACCGGAATGCTCACGCTCGATCCGGAGAAGGTGTGCCACATCGTCGTGAAGGCGAGGGCCTTTGGCGCGAAAGAAGAAATCGGCGATCCAACGAGGCAGGAACTTCTGGAGTTCATGAGAAACCTCGATACGGACGAACAGATCGAACTTGTCGCTCTCTGCTGGCTTGGCCGCGCCACCTACATGCGCGACGAATGGGAGGAGGCGTTGTCGGAGTCGGAAGCCGCGCACAACGAGCGAACCGCGGAATATTTGCTCCAGCTGCCTTTGCTCGCCGACTATTTGGAGGAAGGTCTCGCCGCGTTTGGCGAAAGCTGCGAAAAATTTGAAAGCCGCAATCTCTGAAATTCCGTAGCGTCGGCTTTGGGACCGGCTGCACGTCCCTTATCGGGACCGCATTTCGGCTGGCCGGTATCTTGTATTCACACCAACCTGAGTGTTATTTTCCATCCCGATATCATCAGTTTGGGATGGGGATGGATAAGCACCTGAACCTGCCGTTCGGGGAAGCAGAGAACGCGGCGCTTTTTCGTCTGCTCGTATCGACAGCCGTTGACGGTATTCTGGTTATCGACGAAGCCGGAACGGTGCGGCTCTTCAACGAAGCATGCGAACGGCTTTTCGGTTATGGGCCTGTCGAGGTTCTGGGCCGCAACGTCAGCATGCTCATGCCGTCGCCCTACCGCCAGGAGCATGACGGCTATCTGAAAAACTATCGCACGACCGGCGAGCGCAAGATCATCGGCATCGGCCGCGAGGTGATGGCGCAGCGGAAGGACGGTTCCGTATTTCCCATTTATCTTTCCGTCGGCGAAGGCATGTTCGGCGATATGCCGCTTTTCGTGGGCATCGTTCACGACATCAGCGCGCGCCAGTCGGCCTACCTCAAGCTTCAGGAACTGCAATCGGAGTTGATGCATGTGTCGCGCCTCAACGAGATGGGACACATGTCGTCTGCGCTTGCGCATGAGTTGAACCAGCCCCTCGCTGCCATCATGAATTATCTGCGCGCGGCGCAGCGAACGGTGGGTGCTGTGGAAGACGCCTCTGTCGTCCGCGCGCGGGAGATGATGGAGAAGGCTCTCGAGCAGACGAGCAGGGCGGGACAGATCATCAAGAGGCTGCGCGAATTCACCGAAAAGCGGGATACCAGCAGGACGGTCGAATCCCTGAACCGGGTGATCGAGGAAGCGATCGAACTGGCGCTTGTCGGAGCGGCGGTGCTCGACGTCAAGGTACAGAAGTCGTTCGCGGCGGATCTCCCGGACATATTCATCGACAGGATCCAGATTCAACAGGTCGTTCTCAATCTCGTTCGCAATGCCGTCGAAGCCATGGAGGAAGTATCGATCCGTAGACTGACGGTTGTAACGCGAATGAACGGGGAAGGGCACGTTCAGGCCAGTTTTCTGGACACCGGGCCCGGCATGCCCGATGAAGTGATCCGGCGTCTGTTCGAGGCTTTCGTGACCACCAAGGAAAACGGAATGGGCATAGGCCTCTCCATATGCCGTTCCATCGTCGAGGCGCATGGCGGCCGCCTCTGGATGGAACCCGCACCCGGCGGCGGCACGGAGTTCCATTTTTCGCTGCCTCCGCAATCGATCTCCAGCCCATGAACCTGCCTGAGAAAATTTTCATCATCGACGACGACGATGCGGTACGGGCATCGCTCTGCGCCTTGCTGGAAGCCGCCGGTTTCGGCGTTGCGGCCTTTGCTTCCGCTGTCGCCTTCCTCGGGAGCTATTCGGCGGACCTGGCGGGATGTATCGTCGCCGATATCCGCATGCCGGAAATGGACGGCCTCGAACTGCAGCAGGAACTGGTGCGCCGCCGCGCCCGCCTGCCGCTCATCGCCATGACCGGGCATGGCGACGTGCCGCTCGCCGTGCGGGCCATGAAGGAGGGCGCGGTCGATTTCATCGAGAAGCCGTTCGATGCGGACGACCTGCTCGCCGCCATCGAGCGGGCGCTGGAAATATCGCGGAGCCGTCCGGCAGGTCCGCCCGGCCATGACGTCCTCGCGCTGGTGGAAAGCCTGACCTCCCGCGAGAAACAGGTTCTCGAACATCTCGTCGCGGGTCACCCGAACAAGGTCATCGCCTACGAACTCGATATCTCTCCGCGGACGGTTGAGGTTCACCGTGCGCATCTGATGGAGAAGATGAAGGTCAGGAGCCTGCCCGAGGCCGTGAGGATCGCGCTCGCGGCAGGCGTCGTCCCCGCGGAGAAAAAGACAGGTTAGGCCGACCTCGTAAAACTACGGATACATTGGCGGCGGGACCGCTGCTACCTTCCGCCTGCGGCGCAATACAGGCCGCGAAGGTTTTGCAGAATGCAGCTGTCGCCGTCAAGTTCGCCAACCATCTACGTCGTCGACGATGATGACGCCGTGCGTGAATCCGTGCGGTTTCTTCTCGAATCCGTCGGCATGACGGTGCGCGACTACGCGGATGCCCAGGCGTTCATCGATGCCGAGAAGCCCGCGCGCCACCTGCAGGGCAGGAATTGCTGCCTTCTCCTCGATCTCCACATGCCTGGCATGAGCGGAGCCGATCTCCTCGAACATTTGCAGGCGTCGGGCATTCCCATTCCCGCCATCGTTCTGACCGGCCGGTCGAGCGTTTCCCTGCGTGAGCGTGTGGAGCGTGCCGGCGCGCTCGCGCTTTTAGAGAAGCCTGCGGAAGAGAGCGATCTCTCGCGTGAAATCGCGCGCGCGCTCGCCATCGCATCGGGCGACTGACAACTGAACCGTCCCGTTTTGGATGCAATGACGCGGCGTCTCTACGGGTTATTCCTGAATACTGGCAAACCGTCCCCCGTGGCATCGTTTCTTCGTTCCGTCGAACCGGCGTCTTTTCAGCCGGATCACATGAAGGGGTAGCTCATGTCCATCGGCACGAAAGTCTTCAAGCCCGCGACATCCGCTCAGGCGCCGGATATGGGCGGTCTCGCCGCCATTCTCGGGGCGAACGGAATGTCCGGCAATGCGGAAAGCCGGGCCGGGGGCAGGGTGTCGGGCTTCCCTGCGGCGGGCGCGGTGTTCGCGTTCGAAAGAAACCAGGCCATCTTCTCCGACGGCGATCCGGCGCGCTCCTTTTACAAGGTAACGAGCGGATCGGTGCGTCTGTGCAAGCTCTTCGCCGATGGCCGCCGTCAGATCGCGGGCTTCTGCTTTCCCGGCGAATATTTCGGGCTCGCCTGGCAGGGTAACGAATATGCGCTGACCGCCGAGGCGATGAGCGATACCACGGTCGTGCGTTTCCCGCAGCACTGCCTCGCCGATCTTGACCGAAGCTCCGCCGGGTTCCGTTCGCATCTCGTATCGCTGCTCTGCGGCGAGCTTTCGCTGGCGCAGAACCACCTCCTGATGCTCGGCCGCCAGACGGTGAAGGAACGCGTCGCAACCTTCCTGCTGATGATGCTCGACCGGCGCGGCCGCGACCGCAGGGATAGCGTCATGATCGACCTCCACATGGGACGTCAGGACATCGCCGACTATCTCGGCCTGACGATCGAAACGGTTTGCCGGACGATCAGCGATCTCAAGCGCGCAGGCATCCTCGGCGTTCCCGGACCGCGCGAAATCCTCGTGAAGAATATCCGCCTGCTGCAGGACACAGCGAACAGCGAAGCCTGAGCTGCCGCCATTGCCCGCGTCCAGTGGCCGCATTCCAGCGCCTTGGGATCGGCGGGGGACCGCCGCCCCGCGCCCCAAAACCTCATACCCATTTCGCCGATAATATATATTATGAATAATAATTAAGTGACCGCGCAACCTTCGGCGCGGCCCGGCGCGGCCTTGATACGGCCGGAGCGTCTACAGCGTGAATTCGATCAGCATCCCGTCGAAGGCAGGTTGCACGCCTTCGGGAAGCTGCGCCGCCAGCTCCGCATAGTCGAGGTCGACATGCATGTTGGTGAGCACACCCTGTGGCGCCCTCGCTCGCTTCAACCAGTCGAGCGCCATCTCCACATGGGCATGCGTCGGATGCGGCGTGTAGCGCAGCGCATCGACGATCCAGCAATCTATTCCGTCGAGTAGCGCAAAACTCTCATCCGGTATGCCAACGGCATCCGCCGAGTAAGCCAGCGGCCCGAAGCGGAAACCGAGCGAGCGGATATTGCCGTGGTCCTGGTCGAACGGCATGACTTCGATCGTGCCCCCCGGGCCCTCGATGTGAATGGCGTGCCCCGGCTTTTCGATCAGGTGATCGTTGAGGATCGCCGGATAACCCGAGCCCGGCTTCTCCCGGAAGCAGTAGCCGAAGCGCGACAGCAGCGTCTCATGCGTCGGCCGGTCCATCCAGCAATCGACACGGCGGCGCTTGTTGATGGCGAGCATCCGCAGGTCGTCGATCCCGTGGCACTGGTCGGCATGATCATGCGTGAAGAGAACCGCATCGGCCCAGCCGGTCTTCGCATCGATGAGCTGGTCGCGCATGTCCGGCGACGTGTCGACAAGCACCACGGTTTTCGCTGTCGGATCCTTGTCCCATTGCTCGATCAGCAGCGAGCACCGCCGCCTGCGGTTTTTCGGTTCCTCCGGGTTGCAGGCGCCCCAGAACGGCCCGCCAATACCGGGCCGGGGCACGCCGCCGGACGAACCGCAGCCGAGGATCGTCGCGCGGAGTTTCATGGCTGCAGCACCGCTTCCGGCGGAACGCGGGCAAAGAGCCTCAGGAAATTCGCTGTCGTCGCCTCGGCGAGTTCCGCCACCGTCACGCCCTTGATCTCCGCGAGCCTGGCGGCTGTATGCACGACGAAGCCCGGCTCGTTGCGCTTGCCGCGCTTCGGCACCGGCGCGAGATAAGGCGCATCCGTCTCGACCAGCAACCGGTCCATTGGAATCCTCGCCGCCGTCTCGCGCAGGCTCTCTGCGTTCCTGAAGGTCACGATCCCTGAAAAGGAAACGTAAAATCCGAGTTCGAGTGCCTTTTCAGCCAGTTGAGGGCCAGAGCTGAAGCAATGCAGGAGGCCCGGGAAAGCGCCCTTCCCCATTTCCTCATCCAGTATCTGAGCCGTGTCCTCATCCGCATCGCGCGTATGCACGATGAGCGGCAGCCCCGTCTCGCGCGCCGCCGCGATATGCGCGCGGAAATTCCGCTGCTGCGCCTCGCGCGGGGAATGCTCGTAGAAATAATCGAGCCCCGTCTCGCCGATGCCGACGACCTTCGGATGCTTCGCGAGCTCCACCAGTGTCGCCTTGTCCGTCTCGGGCTCGCTCGCCGCCTCATGCGGATGAATGCCCACCGTGCAATAGACATGCGGAAAGCGCTCCGCCACCGCCCTCACCCGGTCGAACGCGCTCACCTTGGTCGAGATCGTCACCATCAGCCCGACGCCCGCCGCATGCGCGCGCGCCACCACCTCGTCGGCTTCCGGCCCGAAATCGGGAAAGTCGAGATGGCAATGGCTGTCCACGAGCACCGGCAGCGTCATGACTGTGGGGCCTCCGGCTCGACATAACGCGGAAACACGCCCTGCGGCGCGGGCAACGGGGTGCCGGGCTTGAGCGCCCCTGCCGGCCCGAGCGTCGCGAAGCCGCGCGCCTCCGGTCCGAGCGAAAGCTGGTCCAGCATCTTCGCCGACGATTCCGGCACCACCGGCTGCACCAGGATGGCGATATGCCGGATCGTCTCCGCCAGCACATAAAGCACCGTCGCCATGCGCGCCGGATCGGTCTTCTTCAGCGCCCAGGGCGCCTGCTCGTCGATATAGCGGTTCGCATCGCTGCAGACGGACCAGATCGCCTCCAGCCCCTTGTGGAAGAGCTGCGCGTCGAACGCCTCCCGCACCCGGTCGAGAAGCCCATAGGCCGCATCGAGCAGCGCCTTGTCCGCATCCGTAAATGCGCCATGCTCCGGCACCGCGCCGCCGCAATTCTTGGCGATCATCGACAGCGAGCGCTGCGCCAGATTGCCGAGATCGTTGGCGAGGTCGCCATTTGTCCGGTGCACGATCGCCTTGTGCGAGAAGTCGCCGTCATTGCCGAACGGCACTTCGCGCAGCAGGAAGTAACGCGAGGCATCCACCCCATAGGTCGCCACGAGGTCGGCGGGCGCGACCACATTGCCGAGCGACTTCGACATCTTCTGTCCCTCGACCGTCCACCAGCCATGCGCGAACACGCGCTTCGGCGGTTCGAGCCCGGCAGCGAGCAGGAAGGCCGGCCAGTAGACGGTATGGAAGCGCAGGATGTCCTTGCCGATCATGTGCAGGTCGGCCGGCCAGTAGCGCTTGTAGGCGTCGGCTCCCGTGTCGGGATAGCCGACGGCCGTTATGTAGTTCGTCAGCGCGTCGAGCCACACATACATCACGTGCTTCTCGTCGCCCGGCACGGGGATGCCCCAGTCGAAGGTCGTCCGGCTGATCGAGAGATCGTGGAGCCCCCCCTTCACGAAGCTCACCACTTCGTTCCGCCGTGCGGCCGGCGCGATGAAGTCGGGATGGCTCTCGTAGAACTTGAGCAACGGTTCCGCCCAGGCCGACAGCTTGAAGAAATAGGACGGCTCTTCGACCCATTCGCATTCGGCGCCCGTCGGCGCGATCTTCTTGCCGTTCGGGCCGGCGGTCAGCTCGTCCTCGCCGTAAAAGGCTTCGTCGCGCACCGCATACCAGCCCGAATAGGAACCGGGATAGATGTTCCCGCCCGCTTCGAGCTTCTTCCAGAGATCCTGGCACGACGCCGTATGGCGCGGCTCCGTCGTGCGGATGAACTCATCGTTCGAATAATTCATCGCCTCGCAGAGATCGCGGAAATTCTGCGACACGCGGTCCGTGAAGGCCTGCGGCGTCACGCCCGCCAGCGCCGCCGCCTTCTCCACCTTCTGCCCGTGCTCGTCCGTGCCCGTGAGAAACATCACGTCGAAGCCGTCCAGCCGCTTGAAGCGCGCAAGCACGTCGCAGGCCAGCGTCGTATAGGCATGCCCGATATGCGGCACGTCATTCACGTAATAGATCGGCGTCGTAACGTAGAAGGCTTTTTGGTCCGTCATCTTTTTACCCATGTGGCGACAGGCGCCACTGTTCAGTACTTAAACCTGATCCGTCATGGCCCGCCCACCTTGATTTGAAAGGAGGGCGGGCCATCCACGTCTTTCTTCCATCTTCCAGGCCCCAAAGACGTGGATGGCCCGGACGAGCCGGGCCATGACGATATTGGATTTGCGGCTGGCAATCACTTCGATCCGCTTCAAGCGCCGGCGCCCTCGCTCGCGACCGCTTCGAGCATCGAAAAGACGTTCAGAATCACGAGCTTGCGATCCGTGTTGAGCGCCTCGCCGCGAGCGGTCATTTCGCTGATCTTTTCCCATACCTCGACCCAGCGATCAAGGCTGCCCCCGGCCGCGAGCCGCTGCATCGCGGCCCCCTCTCCTGCCACGATGTCGGGGCCCGGATCGAGCCCCGCGCCTGCCCGCACAAGCCGTTGCAGCCAGTGCGTCAGGAGTTCGATCATCGTCTCGTAGGTCTCGCCCGCGCCTCGTTTGCCCGCCTTGTCGGCAAAGGCGTGAAGCGCGGCAACGTCCGGACGCGGCAATTGAACGAGGAGCGACGCGAGTTCCTTGTAGAGCGCGAGCCCGCCGCTGCCCGCAATCGAGAGCGCGCGGCCCGCGCTCCCTTCGGCAAGATGCGCGAGCGCCGGCCGGTCCGCTTCCGGCATCGCTGAAAATTTCCGCCGCTGCTCGTTGGCCCTCTCTTCGGCACGGCCCTCCGCATCGGCGATCAGGGTCACGATGTCGTCCAGCCCAAGCGGCGTCATCCGCAGCGTGCGGCAGCGTGAACGGATCGTCGGCAACAGCCGCCCCGGCTGGTGGGAAAGCACCAGAAACAGCCCGTTCGCGGGCGGTTCTTCAAGTGCTTTCAGAAGAGCATTGGCCGCGTTCGTGTTCATCTCGTCGGCGCTGTCGATCACGACCACGCGCCAGGCGCCCCGCTCTGTCGCGGTCAGTTCGAAGAAATGGCCGATGCGCCGCACCTCGTCGACCGTGATCACCGTCTTCAGCTTCTTCGTCTTGTCGTCCCAGGGACGTCGTATGGTGAGAAGGTTCGGATGGCTTCCGGCGGCGATCTGATGAAAGACGGGGGACGCCTGCGGAACCGAAAGGTCGTGCGCTCCCGCCGCCCTCGCCGCCTCCGCCGAGCCGTAATGCAGGACGAAGCGCGCCATCCGGTAGGCGAGCGTCGCCTTGCCGATCCCGTTGGGGCCGGTCAGCAGCCAGGCATGCTGCATCCGTCCGCTCATGAAGGCATCGAACAGCGCGCGTTCCGCGTCCGCCTGCCCCCTGAACTCCGAGGTTTCCCGCGGATGCGGATACTCGCCCAGCCGGTCGCTTTCGGGAATCTCTGTCTCGCTCATGCCCTTTGGTAGCACGGGCCGCCGCGCCGCGTCATGCCCGGCCCCGCCACCCGCAATTGTCACAAGACTGAGACGGACCCGTCGTTTCGCCGTCATGAGGCCCTGTTAGACCGGCTCTACCGGTCAAAACCGCCCTTCGTTCGGTTTTGGCGTTCATACCGACGGGGGCCTCGATGCTCGATCTCGACAATGTAACCGTCCGCTACGCCAATCGCGTGACCGCGCTCGAAGCGGCAAGCGCCTCCTTCCCGCGCGGGCAGTTCATCGTCCTGCTCGGCCCCTCGGGCGCGGGCAAATCCACCTTGCTCCGCTGCCTCAACGGTCTGGTCCGCCCGACCTGCGGCAAGGTCTCCCTGGAGGAAGGCGGCGACATTCTCGCGAGCCGTGCCGCGCTGCGCCAGCACCGCCGCCGTACCGGCATGATCTTCCAGCAGCATCACCTGATCGGCCGCCTCACCGCACTCCAGAACGTGCTCATGGGCCGCCTCGCCTTCCACACTACCCTGCGTTCCCTGCTGCCGCTTCCGGAGGCGGACAGGCTCGTCGCCCTTGAGGCGCTGGACCGTGTCGGCCTTGCCGACCGCGCGCTCCACAGGGCGGATCAGCTCTCGGGCGGCCAGCAGCAGCGTGTCGGCATTGCCCGTGCCCTCGCCCAGAAGCCCAACCTCATTCTTGCGGACGAGCCTGTCGCCTCGCTCGACCCCGCCACCGCCGACAAGGTGCTCGCTCTCCTCCACCGCATCTGCTGCGAGGACGGCATCACTGCGGTCGTAAGCCTCCATCAGGTCGAACTCGCACGCCGCTATGGCGGCCGGATCTATGGCCTGGCTGGCGGCCACATCGTCTTCGATGGCGCCGCCGCCGAACTCGACGCCGTCACGCTCGACCGGATTTACGGCCCTGCCTCCACCCCTTCCACCCCCTCTGTCCAACCCGCCTCTACCCGGCGCGAGCAAAATGCCGCTCGTCCGAAGATGGCAAAAACAGCCTGAGGAAAACTCCGATGACTTTCTTTCTGAACCGCCGGACGCTGATCGCTTCCGCCTTCGCGGCGGCCGCTGTCCTCTCTCCCTTCGCCGCCTCGGCGCAGGAGCCGAACCCGGACACGCTCCGCGTCGCATTGCTACCCGATGAAAACGCCACGACGCTCATTCAGAACGCGGGTCCCTTGAAGGAATACCTCGCCAAGACACTCGGCAAGAAAATCGAGATCATCGTCACCACCGACTACTCCTCCATGATCGAGGCCATGCGCTTCGGCCGCATCGAGGTCGGATATTTCGGTCCCTTCTCCTACGTCCTCGCGAAATCGAAGGCGCCGGAAATCGAACCCTTCGCCGTCGTCGTCGAACAAGGCAAGCCCTCCTACAACTCCGTTCTGATCGCAACGGCGGGCGGCCCGGTCGCTTCAGTCTCGGACATCAAGGGCAAGTCCTTCGGCTTCGGCGATCAGGCGTCGACCTCAAGCCACCTGGCGCCGCGCGCCCATCTCGCGAAACAGGGCCTTGTGGGCGGCGTGGACTACAAGCCCGTCCACCTCGGGACACATGATGCGGTCGCCCGCGCCGTTCAGGCAGGCCAGATTCCGGCCGGCGCCCTGTCCGAACCGATCCTGCGGACGCTCATCGAACGCGGCACGGTCGACGCGTCGAAGATCGTGGAACTCGACATCACCGCGCCGATCCCCAACTACCCGATCACCATGCAGGGATATCTGGCGCCGGAGCTGAAGGAAAAGATC
>JACIYQ010000237.1 GCA_014359855.1 Parvibaculum sp. | reverse complement strand
GAAACCTATGACGATCTCGCCGACCCTTCGCACAAGGGCGAGATCTGCATGCGCTCCTCATCGAACATCTACAACGTCTCGCTGCTCGCCTCGATCATCGAGCATGAAGGCCAGAAAGCCGCAGAAAACTGGGCGAATGGCGTAGTTGCTAATCTTGCGCAGCCGCCGCAGGGCAACGACACGTCGAACGTCGAGGCGGTGGCGGCGGGCGAGTGCCGGATTTCAGTGGTGAACACTTACTATGTCGGACGCATGCTCGGTTCGGACGATCCCGCAACCGTCGCGGCGGCGGAGAAGGTGGGACTGATCTTTCCGAACCAGGACGATCGCGGCACGCATGTAAACATCTCCGGCGCGGGCGTGTTGAAATATGCGCCGAACCGCGAAAATGCCATTAAATTCATAGAGTTCCTGACAGGCGACTGGGCGCAGAACGCCTTCACCGAAAGCAATCACGAATATACGGCCGTGCCCGGCACGATGAAACAGTCGCCGGTGAAGGGCACAGGACCCTTCAAGGAAGACGAGATCAATGCGAGCGCGCTGGGCGCAAACCAGGCGGAGGCCGTGCGCATCTTCGACAGGGCCGGCTGGAAGTAGAACCGGGGATAAACACGGTCCGCTGTCATCGTAATGTCATCAAACTGTTACAATTGAAAAACAGGCCGGGTACGGGGCAATTCGTATCCGGCCTTTTTATGCCCGGATAGGGGATAACTAGACGAGAACCGCGCGCGATCCGTTCCCGCGGGTGAGGATTTCCACCTCGACCTCGAAACAGGCACCGAGCCCGGGACCCGTCATCACCTCTTCCGAGGGACCGGAAGCGAGCACGCGCCCGCCGCGCAGCAGGATGACCTCATCCGCATAGGCGATGGCGAGGTTGAGATCGTGAATGGCGGCGAGCACGCCCACCCCCTCCCTGGAGAGGCGGCGCGCGATGTCGAGCACCATGCGCTGATGGCGAAGATCGAGGGCGGAGGTCGGCTCGTCGAGAAGGAGGTAACGCGCGAGACCCCGCGCCTCCTCCGGACGGCGCCATATCTGCGCGATGGCTCGCGCGAACTGCACACGCTGCTTCTCGCCGCCTGAAAGCGTCTGATACGAGCGGTGGCGGAAGGCATCGATGCCCGCGAGACGGCAGGCGGCGGCGATGGCCGCCCCGTC
This sequence comes from Parvibaculum sp., assembly GCA_014359855.1. Taxonomy (GTDB): domain Bacteria; phylum Pseudomonadota; class Alphaproteobacteria; order Parvibaculales; family Parvibaculaceae; genus Parvibaculum. Next base: position 788 of record JACIYQ010000237.1, on the reverse strand, counting down.
GTCGAGCTGCTCGGGCGTGCCCGAAAAGGGAAGGCGGCCAAGCTCCACCACTTCCTCGCAGGTGAAGGCGAAGTCGAGCGCCGAATCCTGCAGCAGAACGGCGCGGCGTTGCGCAAGCGCACGGCCCGGCACGGCGGCCATGGGCGCGCCTTCGAAATGAACCTCGCCCGCCTCCGGACGGCGCTCGCCCGCGAGAACGGAGATGAGCGTCGACTTGCCCGCACCATTCGGTCCGATCAGCGCGGTGAGGCGGCCGGGCGCGACCCTCGCATCGACGCCGTCGAGAAGACGCTTGCGGCCGGCGAGAACGGAAATGTCGTGACACTCGATCACATCGACCTCTTGCGGTTGATAAGAAGCCAGAGGAAGAAGGGGCTGCCGATGGCCGCCGTGACGAGACCGATCGGAAGTTCGGCGGGAGCGACGACGACCCGCGCGAAACTGTCGGCGGCGAGCAGGAGCGCTGCGCCCGCGAGAACGGAGCCCGGCAGCACGATGCGGTGATCGGGCCCGGCGAGCATGCGCACCACATGCGGCACGACGATGCCGACGAAGCCGATGACCCCGCTCACCGCGACGCAGGAGCCGACGGCGAGCGCGCCGGCGATCATGACCGTGTGCTTCAGCCGGTGGACGGGCACGCCCAGATGCAGCGCCTCGCGCTCACCGAGCAGCATGGCATCGAGCGCGCGGGAGCGGGCGAGGATCACGCCCATTGCGAGCGTCACGGGAAGGGCGGTGAGCGCGACGGCGTGCCATCCGCCGGAGGCAAGACTGCCCATGGTCCA
>JACIYQ010000236.1 GCA_014359855.1 Parvibaculum sp. | reverse complement strand
TTCGAAGCGTAGACATGCGAGGCAGGCGTGAGAACGCGCATCACACCGCCGTCATAGGCAATTCTCATGTCCACATAGTCGGTATAGTTCGCCGTGTTTATCCAGAATGGACGGGCGACGCGGCGGCGCAATTCATCGTTCAGGGAGTCCGCGAGCAGGCCTGCCGTTGACGAGGGCGCTTCGGGAAGTTCCTCGCCGTCCAGGAAAGCCACCGGCAAGCCGAGGGCCTGGCTCGCCCGCGCGGAAATACGGGCCGCGCGTTCCGGCGTCGGATTCTCCTGATATTCGTTCAGGAGAAGCGCCACTTCCGCCACGGTTTTCGCGGAAAGCCGCTCCGTCACGAGCGCCCAATGGCGCTCGAGGAAGACATAGGTGACGACGAATTGCAGCAGCACCATCGGGGCCACGATGATGATGAGCGAACGCCAGTAAAGGCCGCGTGGCATCGTCTTCTTGAGAATCTGGAAGGGGTGAAGGCCGCGCAATAACGGAGACGGGCTCGGAGGCGTTGCGCCGGCGTGTTCACTTGTGTCGGCTTCCATCATCTCTGCATCAGTCCGGCATGAGCGCATAGCCTTCGCCACGCACCGTTTGCAGGTAAAGCGGGTTCTTCGGGTCGGCCTCGAGCTTTCGTCTCAACCGGTTGATCTGCACGTCGATCGAACGCTCCGCCGCCTCGTTGTCGCAGAGGTCGAGGCGCGAAAGGGGTTTGCCGGGATTGGCTGCGAAAATACGCATGAGTTGCACTTCGCGTGTGGTCAAACGAATCTGCCGGTCGCCATGCCAGAGTTCTCCGCGCGTGATGTTGAAGCGGCACGGTCCCAGCGAAATCTCGTCATGCTTGCGCGCGCCCGGCGCTTGCGCACGGCGCAGGATCGTTCCGATCCGCAGCAGGAGCTCACGCGGTTCGAAGGGCTTTGCAAGGTAGTCGTCAACGCCGCGTTCGAGGCCATCGATACGGTCGCTCGCCTCACCACGTGCCGTGAGCATGAGAATGGGTATACTCGATGTGCGGCGGAGATCACGCGTGAGATCGAGGCCGCTCTCGCCCGGCATCATTACGTCCATGACGATGAGGTCGAAAGCCATGCCTGCGAGGCGCGCCCTTGCCTCGGCGGCATGTTCGGCCGCCGTCACGCGGTAGCCGCTGTCGGAGAGATACCGCTTGAGCAACTCGCGAATGCGCCGGTCGTCGTCGACGATCAGAATATGCGGCGCGTCGTCGGCGGGCGGTGTCTTTCCACCCTCCGCCCGGTTGGCCGTTGCGATGTCGTCGGCATGTGCCATTCGTTCTCCGCTGGCGTTTTTCGCCGGGTGTCAGCGCTGTTCAGGCGCCCTGGTGATCCGGTGTTCAACCTCCGTCCGGTCTTCGTCGTTCACGAGCCCAAGCAAGACCTCGCGCCAGGCCTCCTCCGCGCCCGGCCCCGCATTTTCGAGTGCGGCGGCGACACGTGCGCGCTGGGGCGCGGCGAGGCGCTCCTCAAGTTCGCGGCCGGACGCCGTCAGATAAAGAAGCCGCTGGCGACGGTCCTGTTTGCCGGTTTCCTGCACCACAAAGCCGCGCTCGATCAACTGCTTCAGCACGCGGGCGAGGCTCTGTTTGGTGATCCTCAGAATGTTCAGCAGCTCCGCCACGGTGATGCCCGGGTTGCGGCCCACGAAGTGCACCACGCGGTGATGCGCGCGGCCGAAATCGTACTCGGCGAGGAGCTTGTCGGGATCGCTGATGAAGTCCCTGTAGGCAAAGAACAGAAGTTCGATTGCCTCCGCCAGCCGGTCGCCCGCGGCGGAAAGGCCGTCAGCCGAAGGCTTTCCGGGATGTTTGGCGGATACTACCATTTTGTGTCAGCCATGTTGACATATTTTCCGCTGAGTGCTACCTGTTACAAATTGCATGAGACAGAATGGGCGTCCAGGACGGGCAGGTCGAATCTGCCAACCAATATAAAGGATGTTCGCCCGAGAAGGTTGTCTCCGGCAAATCTCCCGTGAAGCGGGGCGCAAGGGACCGGAAAGCCAAATGGCGTTCGTCCGGCCACAGCGGAAATACACCAGGAAACAGGGTCATGGCAGGCATTCCCTTCGACAAACGCGACGGCTTCATCTGGTTCAACGGGGAGCTTCTTCCCTGGGCGGACGCCAAGGTGCATGTGCTGACTCACGGTCTCCACTATGCAAGCTGCGTATTCGAAGGATGCCGGATGTATGGCGGTGAAATTTTCAAGCTGCGCGAACATTCGGAACGGCTGATCCGGTCGGCCGGGATTCTCGGATTCGAGATTCCCTACAGCGTCGAGGAGATCGACGAAGCCTGCATCGCGGCCGTGAGGGCGCAGAATCTGACGGACGGTTATGTCCGTCCCGTCGCATGGCGCGGCAGCGAGATGATGGGCGTCAGCGCGCAGAAGAACAGGATCAACTTCGCCGTCGCGGCGTGGGAGTGGCCGTCCTATTTCGATCCCGAGCAGCGCAAGAAGGGTATCCGTCTCGACATCGCGAAGTACAAGCGGCCGTCGCCGGAGACAGCGCCGTCGATGGCGAAGGCCGCGGGGCTCTACATGATCTGCACGATCTCCAAGCATGCGGCGGAGAACAAGGGTTATGCCGACGCGCTGATGTACGACTATCGCGGCTATGTCGCGGAAGCCACTGGCGCCAACATCTTCTTCGTCAAGGACGGTGTCATTCACACGCCGAAGCCCGACTGCTTCCTCGATGGCATCACACGCCAGACGGTGATCGCGCTTGCCAAGACGCGCGGCTATGAAGTCGTCGAACGACACATAAAGCCGGATGAGATGCCGGGTTTTTCGGAATGCTTCATCACGGGCACGGCAGCGGAAGTGACGCCGGTGGGCGAGATCGGACCGCACAAGTTCACGCCGGGCGAGGTCACGGCGAACCTGCATGAGGACTATGTCGCCGCGGTGCATGCGCACCAGACGCAGGCAAAAGCCGTCAACGGCTGAGGCAAATCGGGGCGGCCTTCGGGCCGCCCTTTTTCGTGCCCGAATGGACGATCTGTAAGCGGATCATTTGACAGAAAGCGGGGATAAACGGCCCCGACTGTCATCGGAATGTCACGAAAACGTCACACTTTCCATTTCGCCGCCGCCACGCCGTCGCTCTCGCGGGCGTCGACCCAGCGGGTTTCGCCGCCGGTGTCCTCGCGCTTCCAGAAGGGCGCGCGGGTCTTCAAGTAATCCATCAAAAAGGACGCCGCCTCGAAGGCCGCCTGCCGGTGCGCGGAGGCGGCGACGACCAAAACAATGTTATCCCCGGGCAGAAGTTTGCCGACGCGGTGGATAACGAGACTTGCCTGCAGCGGCCAGCGCTCGTTCGCTTCGCGCTCGATGCGGGCGAGCTCCTTTTCGGTCATGCCGGGATAGTGTTCGAGTTCCATGGAGGCGACGGAACCGCCATTGGCATCGCGGACAAGGCCGGAGAAGGTGACGATCGCGCCGATATCGGTGCGGCCCGCCGTCAGCGCGGCGACTTCGGCGCCGATGTCGAAATCTTCGGTCTGTACACGGATCATGAGATTCAGCCCCCCGTGACCGGCGGAAAGAAGGCGATCTCGGCGGCGCCCGCGACGGGCGTGTCGAAGCCGCCATGTTCCTGATCGACGGCGCAGCGAATAACGGAGAGGTCGCAGAAGGCCGCTTCGTATCCTTCGCCGCGCGTCCTGAGCCATGAGATGACGCCCGAAACGTCGCGTACATCGCCCGGCAGCGTCACGTCCTCTTCCGCGACACCGGCTTTCTGTCTGACCCAGGCGAAATAAAGCAGCTTCACGTCCGTCCTTCCCGTTCGGTGGCCGCCGCCGACGGCGCCGCCGGGCGGTGTTCCGGCTTGCTGTCGCCCAGGTGCTGCACGCCGGCGCGGAAATAGTCGATGCCTGTGTAGATCGTGAGGACCGCGGCCGCCCAGAGCAGGGTGATGCCGGCTTCGGTCGTGCCGGGCACGATCCTGTCGGCGGCGGGACCGGCGAGGAGGAAACCCAGCGCGACCATCTGGATTGCCGTCTTCCATTTCGCGAGCTGGGTCACGGGGACGCTGACGCGCAGCTCCGCCAGGAATTCGCGCAAGCCCGAGACGAGAATCTCGCGGCAGAGAATGATGATCGCGGCCCACAGGGAAAATCCGGCGATGACGCCCTGCCAGGTGAGGGCGATCAGAACGACGGCGACCAGCAGCTTGTCGGCAATGGGATCGAGCATCCGGCCGAGATTGGACTGCTGTTCCCATGCGCGTGCGAGATAGCCGTCGAAAAAATCCGTGATGGCCGCGACGATGAAAAGCCCGAGCGCAACCCAATGCGACGTGTAGCCGGGGATGTAGAAGCACAGCACGATGGCGGGCACCAGCGCGATGCGGAAGTAAGTCAGCAGATTGGGCAGGTTGGTCGCCATGTGCGGTCCGCTCCGATGTGATCGCGCCAGCTTAACATCCCAAGCCCGAATGTCGCGAGGGGAGAGCCGGATTCAAGAAGGGTTGTCCGGATTTCCGTGAAAGTGATCGTAAATGGCACGCGCCACCTTCGCGCTGATGCCGTCCACGGTTTCGAGATCGGATAGGCCGGCGCGGGCGACGGCGCGGGCGGAGCCGAAATGCTGCAACAGGGCGCGTTTGCGGCCCGGGCCGATGCCGGGCACCTCGTCCAGAGGATTGACGCCGATCGCCTTCGAGCGGCGCGCGCGGTGGCTGCCGATCGCATAGCGATGCGCCTCGTCGCGCAGGCGCTGGAGGTAGTAGAGGACGGGGTTACGCGGCTCCATCATGAAGTCCTGCCGCCCGGCCATGAAGAAACGTTCGCGGCCCGCATCGCGTTCCGGGCCCTTGGCGACGCCCACCGCCAGCACATTGCCGATGCCGAGTTCCGCCAGAACCTCCAGCGCGACCTTCAACTGGCCGGCGCCGCCGTCGATCAGGATGAGGTCGGGCCAGAGCGTTTCGTCATGCGCGGCGCTCTCGCTTTCCTTCAGCAGGCGGGTGAAGCGGCGGGTCAGCACCTCGCGCATCATGGCGTAGTCGTCGCCCGGCTCGATGTCCTCGCCCTTGATGTTGAACTTCCGGTACTGGTTTTTCATGAAGCCTTCGGGACCCGCGACGATCATGCCGCCGACGGGTTTGGTGCCCGAGATATGGCTGTTGTCGTAGACCTCGATACGGCGCGGCGGCTGCTCAAGGCCGAAGACTTCGGCGACGCCTTCGAGGAGCTTGCGCTGCGTCGAGCTTTCGGCGAGGCGGCGGCCGAGCGCCTCGCGCGCATTGGTGAGGGCGTGATCGACCAGTTCGCGTTTCTCGCCGCGCCGGGGCATGCCGACGGCGACCTTGCGTCCGCCGCGGATGGTGAGGGCCTCGGCGAGGAGGGCCTGGCCCGGCACCTCATGGCTCAGCAGCACCATACGCGGCGGCGGGCGGTCTTCGTAGAACTGGGCGAGGAAGGCATCGAGCACTTCTTCCGTCGACAGTTCCCTGTCGTGGCGCGGGAAGTAAGCACGGTTGCCCCAGTTCTGGCCGGCGCGGAAGAAGAAGACCTGCACGCAGGTCTGCCCACCCTCGGACCAGGCGGCGAAGACGTCGGCTTCGGTCACAGTGCGGGGGTTGATGCCTTGATGCTGCTGGATATGGGTGAGCGCCCTGATGCGGTCGCGATAGATCGCGGCGCGCTCGAAGTCGAGATCGGCGGAGGCCTTGTCCATCAGTTGGACGAGCTGCTGCTGCGTCTTGCGGCTGCGCCCCTTGAGGAAGGCGCCCGCCTCGGCGACGAGTTCGGCATAACCCTTTTCGTCGATCTCGCCCGTGCAGGGCGCGCTGCACCGTTTGATCTGGAAGAGGAGGCAGGGGCGCGTGCGGCTTTCGAAGACGCTGTCGGAACAGGAGCGCAGCAGGAAGGCCTTTTGCAGGGCGTTGAGCGTTGCCGTCACCGCACCGGCGCTTGCGAAGGGGCCGAAATAATCGCCCGGACGCGAGCGGGAACCGCGATGTTTCACGACCTGCGGAAAGGCGTGATCTCCCGTCAACAGGATGTAGGGGAACGACTTGTCGTCCCGCATGAGCACGTTGTAGCGGGGCTTGAGCCGCTTGATGAGATTGGCTTCGAGCAGCAGGGCGTCGGTCTCGGTCGCCGTGGAGATGAACTCCATCTGCGCGGTCGAGGCGATCATGCGGGCGATGCGGTTGGAATGGCCGCCAAGCTTGGCGTAACTCGCGACCCGCTTCTTCAGGCTGCGCGCCTTGCCGACATAGAGAAGCTCGCCCTTCGCGTCGTACATGCGGTAGACGCCGGGGCTGTCGGGCAGAAGCTTCACCTT
>JACIYQ010000235.1 GCA_014359855.1 Parvibaculum sp. | reverse complement strand
TCGCCCTGCACGTCGAGCCATATGCGTCCGATATCGTCCGAGGTGAGTTCACCTTCCCGCCGCGCGGTGTGGATGCGGCGCTCGAATGTGTAGAAGGCCGTTTGCCGGACGACCGTGTTCAACATGTCCTCGACCTTGGAGGCAAGCATCGCCTTGCGCCGTTCCTTGTCGGGCGCATTGGCGAGGAGCCTGCGGAAGGTGAGCATCTCGCCGAACACGCTGGCTGTCTCCGCAAGCGTGAGCGGCGTGTCGGCCATGAGCGGTCCCTGCTTGGCCGCGAGGACCTGATGGACACCATGCCCAAGCTCATGTGCAAGCGTCATCACGTCCCGCGTCTTGCCCTGGTAGTTCACGAGGACATAGGGGTGCGCACTTGGCACGGTCGGATGCGCAAAGGCGCCGCTCGCCTTGCCTGGATGCGTCGGAGCGTCGATCCAGCCGCTCTCGAAGAACCGGCTCGCAATCTCCGCCATCTCTGGCGCGAAGCCGCGATAGGCGTCGAGCACCGTATCGCGCGCCTGATTCCACGAGATGAGAGTATCGTCCGACTGCGGAAGAGGCGCGTTGCGATCCCAGTATTCCAGTTGTTCGAGACCGAGCCATTTCGCCTTCATCGCGTAATAGCGATGAGAAAGATCGGGATACGCGCGCTGCACGGCACCGGCGAGCGCGGCAACGACTTCCGGCTCGACACGGTTTGCGATATGGCGCGACTGGGCGATGTCCTCGAAACCGCGCATTCGGTCTTCGATCTCCTTGTCCTTCGCCAGCGTGTTTGTGACCAGCGTGAAGAGCGGCAGGTTCGCCTGGAAGGTCTTCGCGAGCGCATGGGCCGCCTCCTCGCGCTTTGCCCGGTCCTTTTCGGAGAGCCGGTGCAATGCCGCATCGAGCGCGAGCCGCTTGCCGCCGACATCGAATGTGAGCCGCGCCATCGTCTCGTCGAAAAGACGGTTCCATGCCGCGTGGCCCGTCACGCTCTTCTCGTGGAGAAGCGTCTCGATTTCATCGGAGAGCTGGTAAGGCCGCATCGCGCGCAGGTCGCGCAGCCAGGGTCCGTAATGCGCGACGGCGGGATCCTTCAACGCGGTATCGAGCGCGGCATCTTCGATCCGGTTCAATTCCAGCGCGAAGAAGAGGAGGCCGGTCGAGATCGCCGTTACACGCTCCTGAATGTCGCCATAGAATTTGGCATGTGCGGGATTCGTATTGTCCTGCGCGTAGAGAAGCCCCGCATATGAAATGAGGCGGCCGAGCCTGTCTTCGATCTTCTCGTAGTCCGCGATCGCGCGCGCGAGCTCCGCGCCGCCGCCGGCAGCGCCCGCGAGGATGGCGACCTTCCCTTTGTATCGCTTATTGAAATCCGTCGCCGCGCTGGCCGCGAGCGCGATGTCAGCCTTCACCTCCGGGGCGTCGGGCGCGGAATAGAGGTCTGCAAGATTCCAGACCGGAAGCGCGCCGAGATCGGTCTCTTCTGCGGCACGTAACGCAGCATCGTCCGGGTGAAAACAGGGATAGATACGCGGCATCGCTCAACTCCGTTCGGCAGGAAGGCCTCGAACCTATATTGAGCGGAGCGGCCTGTCATTCAACGTCGGGAAAGCGCAACGCGGGGTGAAGACGAGCCAGAGGAAGTGCCCGTTCAAAAGAAAAGGGCCCCTGCCTTTCGGCAGGGGCCCCGATCTTTCGCCGTCGGTGCTTTAGCAGCCGCCGACAACCGCGCGGCGGTTGAGCGGCTCACGCACGCCATCGCCGGTCTGGACCGCGAGGTCCGTTTCACCCTTCGACTGGGCGCTGCAGAGTTCCTTGCCCTGCGCGGTGAGCGCGTTGGACACGGAATCGGCACGGCGCTGGCCGAGAGCCTGGTTGTAGGCATTGCTGCCCGACGTATCGGTGTGACCGATAACCGAGAGCGGACCGGTCGACTCAGCGACGATCTGATCGATCACCGACTGCGCTTCCGGCGTCAGGTTGTACTTGTCGAAACCGAAATAGATGGTCCACGGACCAGCTGCCTGAAGGGCGCAGGCCGTGAGAGCTTCGTAGAAAGCGGCCTTCTCGGCTTCAACGCGATCCGGCTGCACCGGGCCGCCTTCACCGCCGAAATAGGAGCCGTTCACGCCGAGCTTGTTGTCGCTCGCCTGTTCGACCCAGCCGTCATAGTAGCGCTGCGCCTTGGCGCAAGCGCAACCGCGCTCCGTACGGCCGCCATTGTCGAGAGCAGCCATGAGCTTGGACCGTGCGTCCTGCAGTTCGGGCAGATCGCTCGGAAGAACCCCCTTCGTGGCGGGGTCGTAAGGAAGAACCGTCTCGCCGGCGGCGGCGGCACGGCCCTTTGCGACGATCGCGGCCGTGTCGACCCAGTTGCAGTCGACATAGGCTTCCGAAGTCGCCCTGTCCTGATATTCGCGAGCCAGGCACGCGTTGAAGGAATCACCCTGAATGTCTTCGTGCAGGTACGATTCCGCGGTCCATGTGCCGCAACCAGCCAGCACAAGGAAAGAACCCAACGCTATAAGCCGGGATATCATTTTCATCCCAATCTCCGTCGTTATTTCGCTCTGCCCCCCGACAATACGACGGGTGGCCCGGACCCCACCGGTAAGCCCTCATAAGCCCAATTTCATCGCATGGAACCGCCGAAACCATCAACCTGTATTGGCCGGATTCCGCAAGTTCTGCGCCATGCGTCACATGTGAGCAACACTGTTGCCGGACGGAATCGGCGCCTTTTCGAGGCTGAATCCCGGCAATCCGGGTGCCAACAAGTGTGCCAGCTTGTGTCACTGGTGCCGGATAATCAGTCAGGGGATTAAGGGGGCTTTTACCAATGCGGATCAATATGGGGCAGATTTCGAGCCGGGAGGTCGGTTCGTGGGTGAAATTGCGGTACCAACCCGAGGATTAGAATGACCCAGGCCATTCTCATAGTCGACGACGATCCCGCCCAGCGCCGGATCCTCGAGGAGGTCGTCAATCGCGACGGCTACCGCGCCATTCCGGTCGACGGGGGCGAGGCGGCGCTTGCCTATCTCGAAAGCCCGGCCGGCGCGGAAATCGCCCTCGTGGTGCTCGACCTCGTCATGCCCGGCGTCGGCGGCATGGAGGTGCTGAAGCGCGTCCACCCGCAAAAGCCGAACCTCCCCGTGATCGTGCTGACCGCCCATGGCGGCATCGAAACGGTGGTGAACGTGATGCGCGAGGGCGCGTCGGACTTCGTGGTGAAGCCGGTGAGCCCGGAACGCCTGCACGTCTCGATGCGCAACGCGCTCAAGGTGAACGCACTGACGGGCGAAATCACCCGCCTGCAGAAACGCCGGACCGGCCGCCTCACCTTCGCCGACATCATCGCGCCGAGCCCGTCGATGGAACCCGTGATCCGCCTCGGCAAGCGCGCCGCGCAATCGAACATCCCGATCCTGATCGAGGGCGAGTCGGGCGCCGGCAAGGAACTCATCGCCGCCGCGATCCAGGGCGAAGGCGAGCGCGCCGGCAAGCCCTTCATCACCGTCAATTGCGGCGCGATCCCCGAAAACCTCGTGGAGAGCATCCTCTTCGGCCACGAAAAGGGCGCCTTCACCGGCGCCTCCGACAAACATGCCGGCAAGTTCCAGGAAGCGTCGGGCGGCACGCTCTTCCTCGACGAGATCGGCGAACTGCCGCTCGACATCCAGGTGAAGCTGCTGCGCGCTCTGCAGGAAGGCGAAGTCGACCCCGTGGGCTCGAAAAAGCCCGTGAAAGTCGATATCCGCCTGATCTCGGCAACCAACCGCGACATGCTGCAGATGGTGAAGGAGGGCCGCTTCCGCGAAGACCTCTATTACCGCCTCAACGTCTTCCCGATCCACATTCCGCCGCTTCGTCAGCGCAAGGACGATATCCCGGAACTCGCCGCGCATTTTGTGCGCCGCCTGGCGGCCGAGGAAGGCAAGGAGGTCGTCGGCATCGCGCGCGACGCGCTCGACATGCTCAAGGCCTATGACTGGCCGGGCAATGTGCGCCAGCTCGAAAACACGATCTTCCGCGCCATCGTGCTCTGCGACGGCGAGACGCTGCAGGTCTCCGACTTCCCGCAGATCGCCAGCATGGTGGACGGCTATGCCGAGATCGCGCGGCAGCGCGAACCGGCCCCGGCCCCGGCCATGACGGCGGCGCCGGCCACGTCCGCGCATAACGGCATGATCGGCACAGCCAACGGCGCCGTGCCGCTCTATGCGGGCGAACCGGCCACGCAGCAGAACCACAGCTTCGCGGATTTCGCGCGCTCGAATTTCTCGGACGGCATTTCGATCACCGACGAAGCGGGCAATGTCAGAAAGCTCGAGGACATCGAGGCGGAAATGATCCGCCTCGCCATCGACAAGTACAAGGGCCACATGACGGAAGTGGCGCGCCGCCTCGGCATCGGCCGCTCGACGCTCTATCGCAAGGTGCGCGACATGGGGCTGGAAGTCCGCGAGGGCTGAGACGGCGAGAGACGAACAGACCCGGAGGGGGCTCCGGGAGGCACAAGCGGCGCGGAAGAAATTCCGCGCCGCTTTTCGTTTGCGCACCGCCCGCCACCGCGCCCCGCGCGCGAACCGGGACATTGGGAAAACGGAAACCGGGAATATCCGCGGCGACTGTCACACTTCCGTCATCGAAACGTCACAAAACGATCCGTAGACGGACTTATCCCCGCTTCCGCCCGGCCGGGACCGCGCCCGCCCGGCGCGACTTGTCCCCGCTGTGGCGGAAAGGACATGGGGTCGCGCCCTGAGCTGTGGCGCGGGGGTGACGGGGGGTAGACTGGAGGTTTTGCTCGGCGCCTCATTGCCCAACACCACCACGATCACCGCCAGCGCGCTACGCTTCAGAAAGCACCTATCGTGATAAGGCACCTTGATTGAACTTCTTAAGGACACAAGCATGGCTAGTGGAGAATGGACGGTTGTGGCTGGTGCCGCGATAGGCGCCTTGGGGACACTCGGAAGCACATGGTTAACTCATTGTCCTAGCGGCCGAAAGCAAGCTCGAATAGACAAAGCTCGAAAGTATCTACTGCGGAGAACCCTAGCCGAGGCCAAGAAGACCGGATGTATGTCCATAGAGACCTTGGCGCACATCGTTGGCGCAGACCTTGATACCACGCGGGCTTTGTTGATTGAGATAGACGCCCGAGGGTCTATGACGACCAACAAGGAAGTGTGGTCTCTCATTTCTCGAAACTCTCTCCCAACCGATTCGAATGCCGGATGAGTGAATACCTTCCAATCATTGTGGCTTCTATCGGCATTGTCGGCGTGATTGTTGGCGCATCGCTAAACGAATTTGTGCGCCGTCGCAATCGGCGGGAACTTTACGCGCCAAAGATTTTTGAAAAGCGTTTAGCGGCTTATGAGGGACTGATAGAGCAAATTCATTCTGGCTCGAAAGTTGCGGACGAAGTCATCGACAACGACGATTTCACGCCAGAGCAACGCCGTGATCTGATCAGCGTTGTCATTCACGGCATGATCGAGTTTGTCGAAAATCACCGTCTGTATCTGGACGAGGCACTTACAGTCCACTGTATGGCGCTATTCATGGGAGTCGAGGACATTCACGATGCAGCAGAAGACAACAAACAAGAATTGTTAGACCTCTATCGTCAGATGCGGAAAGAAGCGCTAAGGATGGCTATTGAGGACTCCGGCGTTGCCGAAATCAATCGGCTCTTCAAGGTAATCAACAAGCCTAGGATCAATGGCGCGCTCATCAGCTATTTCCGCGAAACCAAGCGGAAGGCCGAGCGCGTACCCGCCGGAAAAGAATGACGACTGAGGGGCAGTTGCCGTCAAATGATGAGTCCGAACAATTTACCGCCTTGCACTAGAAGCGGGCTTCTGTCGTATGTCTGAGCTTAAGCATTTTTAGTCGGCCTCAGTCATGTATTGCGGTTCCGAATCTAGTAGAACGCGCGCTTCTACGTTATCGTGGCAAACAGCATTTTTTGTACTTTAAACCGCTGCCGCAGGGGCAAGTTGCGTTGCGACCTACTTTTGTCGAGGCACCGCCTGCATCGGCAAGCGGAACCGGCTTGCGGCGCGGCAAAGTCGTCAGAGCTTTCTCGATTGCCGAATTTGGCTCCCAAGGTTCATCTAGAACGAGAGCATGTCGAATCCTGAAGTTTGCGGGACGAAGAATTAGACCAAACCAGCGACTGGCTTTCAGGTCATACTTTTTCAGCTTGCAATGTTGTAGGAGTTTTTCACAGGCAACCTGATCAGGCAGCTCGCTGAGATGAATAGTCAACCCCGATGATTGATCCTCGAAAGGTAGGGATATGTCTTTCGTGATCTGCTGCCGAATTGCCGCTTGCGCCTGAGCGTCGAGTGCGCGAACCAATCCTTTTCCAGAGTCACCGGAAAGCTGCAGCAGCCAAAGACCAAGCCCAGTCAATTCGGGGATACTGGCTTCCTCGATTTGATCGAGCAACCTGCCGATTGACGTTCCTCGATAGCGGGTCAAGACTCCTTCCACCTCAGGATTACCGGGTGCTCCCCGTCGACGCACAGTCATCGCCACGTCAACATGAGCGGTGAAATCCTCTCCAAGGTTCACCATATCGTATTGAGGATCGATCCAGAGATTACTCTTGAGGTGATAAGAGAACGGGACCAATTCGTTGGTGACGAGAAGCCTGTCATGCGCCCGCGCACGCAGATCGAGGTAGTTCAAGAATTGTATTGGGGTCCGAAGAAACTCGGCAAACACGTCAAGGGTGAACACATCCGTTATCAGCGGTGGACGCACGACTTCTGTCGCCCGAACATTAAGGAATTGACGGCCCTGGAAGCTCAGGGCCGGATAGTGATCAGCAAGAACGCAAAGCGGGAAGATGGTTCTGATTGGATGGGAGATTCCGACCTCTGCGCCTTCGGAGTCTCGAAATGTGAATTCCGCCGGATTTTGAAGTGCGTTAGCGCACAGTAGCGCCTGTTCGTAGGCGTTCTCGACCGCCTTCTTGAAGTCGTCGCGCAACACTTGATCGTTGCCCTTTCGGGCTCCCAGTGTCAGGCGCTTTGATTTGGCCTGCACGACGATTGAGTGATCGCCAAATATGACTAACGCATCAGCTTCGACATAGCGGTTCTTACCCCGATAAATGTCGATATTTCTCAGAACACGAGCCTTGCCGAAAGCCGCTTCAAGCCGCTCGCTTGCGTAGCGCTCGGTGAAGTCTCCGCGATTTGCAGTCGCAGTCGGACGGTAGTTGGCGTCCGCCATCATCCAGAAGAACGGGGATTCGTAGAGAGATTCTTGTAGCTGATAGTGCTGAAACAAAACGTACGAACCGTCTCCAAGATGCAAGATTGGCCGAGCGTTGGTTTCGTTGAACTCACTAACTCCCGTAAAGGAATCGTTGCGTTCGTGTGTTGCGAACCGGAATGCAGAGAGAACGGCATCAACGGTCGCCTCGGGAAGGCCCGATTCAACGACGATATCCTCACTCCTAAAGGTGAACATCGGTAGCAACGTCCATTCATCCGGCAGCTGCGCAAGCATTAGATCGCGCATGGACGCGACCTTAGCCATATATCCATCGCGTATGGCCTTTGCGACGGTCAGCGCATCGGCGGTCACAAAGCCACGACTATCTGAAAGCCACGCGTCATCCGCGTGGTATTTCATAGGAGTCAGCTCTTCATACTGAAAGTCGTATGCAGACTCACCTCCGTAGAAGATTGGCTCTCGCATCGCCGACGCATGATCAAATGGGGTCTTGCCCTCGGCGTGAAGCGCGGCCCAATCCTTTCCTTGGAAAAACGCAGAGGCCATCATCGCGTGATGGAGTTCGTTCATGATAGCATCGGTGCGATCGAGGTAATCTTGCATGACTTCGGGTGTCGGCAACCCGATCTCGATCGGAGCCCGTGCCATCAGGCCGATTAACGTCGATATCTCAGTGCGGATGAGATTCGGCCGTCCGTAGTGAGACTGCACGTCGTCCGCGACTAACGTCTGATTGTAGTGGATCAGATTGTCTCGCCAGCAAAAATAGGCAATCGCGTGGATGTAACCACGCGAAGAACAGAGGGTGGCGATATCTTCAAAGACCTCAGCCTCGCTGCGGCTCATCGTCCCTCCGGGGGCGTCAGCTTGCTCGTGTTATATTTCCTAGAAATCCGCGGTGCACGCTTTGCATACTCTGAATGCCTAAAACAGCATTTGCTCAAACTGACACTGATCAGCGTGAGCGGCAACAACTACCCGAAGTTGCAGTGGAGCGGCACACGCCAACGCTCGCGCACCCGGAACCAATCACGGACCCCGTGAACATCCGATAATGAATACGAAGCATTCGTTTAGCAGCCATTGAGAAGGAGTACGCTTCGAGTCGAGACGCGACATGCGGCACTGCCATGAGTCTGCGGGCGCTCATGCTGATGCCGTCGCCAAGAAACTGACACGCTCTCCTCCTCCGTCCTGACATTCAAGACCCCGGCTTTCGCCGGGGCAGGCGTGGATGGCCCGCATGAAGCGGGCCATGACGGTGTTGGGTGGTGTTGGGTGGCGTTGGGGACGTTGGCGGCGTTGGGGGGGGGCGTTGGGTGGTATTGGACGGCGTTGGGGGCGTCGGGCGCGTTGGGTTGTGGAAGCGCGGCTCGCGCGGCCATTGCCGCGCAACCGGGCGAGCGGTGCGCGTCCGGTCATGACGGATGAGGGAATGGCCGGAGGGCAGCCGGGGAGAAGGATTTTGTGAAGAGGGACGGCGCGCTGGCGCGCCTTCTGGATTGTGAAGAGGGACGGCGCGCTGGCGCGCCTTCTGGATTGCCGGGACAGGCAACCGGACCTTTTCGTTTTCGTTCGCTGGCGCGAACCGCCTCTCACCCCCTCACCCTTCCGCGGGCTGACGCCCCGCTCCCTCCCTCTCCCCGGAGAGGAGAGGGAAATGAAGCCGCCGAAGCCGGGGCTCACCCCAGCTGCTTCACCATGCGGATATGCGGCGGCACGCCATGCGAGGTGGCGATCTTCGGCACATTCGTTTCGGCGAGGCGTTCGAGCCCCATGCGCTCGTAGAAGCGGACCGCCGGGTTGATCGCCGCGACATCGAGATGGAGCGAGACGCAGCCGGCCGCCTTCGCGCGCTCGAAGCAATCGAGGAAAATTCTCGCCGATGCCGCGCCCGCGCGCCTGCCTGTGCGCGGAGAGGAAGAGGAGATACCAAGCGTCTTCCGGCACCTCCGGGAAGAGCCAGGGGATGTGGCCCGCGACGGAGGGCAGATGGGCGAGAAGCTCGGGCTCGATGGGCCTTGCCTGTTCCAGCACGAAATTGTCCGCGGTCATCGGCGTCATCGGTCTCGCTCCCTTGTTTCTGCTTTTGGACTTGTTGGCAGACTTTTTGGGGCGCGAGGCGGCAGGAGAAGGCGCTGGACGGCCGCGCTCAGATCATGCCGAGCGCGCTCATATAGAGGTCGAGGATCGCTTCCTGTTCCTGGCGTTCGGCCTTGTCCTGCTTGCGCAGGCGGATCACCTGACGCAGCGTCCTGGTGTCGAAGCCATTGCCCTTCGCTTCCGCGTAGACTTCCTTGATGTCGTTCGCGATCGCCGCTTTTTCTTCCTCGAGGCGCTCGATGCGCTCGACGACGGATCTGAGCTGGTCCTGTGCGACACCACCCGTATTCGCAGGCGTATTGCCGTCCGCCATGTTGCGCCACTCCACTTACTGAAAATTGCCGTGAGGGGCGCGACGATAGAGGCGCGCGCCCGGCCCGGCAATATGCGAGGGGCAAGAAAGCTGTGGATAGAGATGTGAATGAACGGTGGACGGTTCCGGATCAGCCGTGGCTTTTCTTTTGCGCCGCCTCGAAAGCCGCCATCTGCGCGGGCGTCGCTTCCGCCTGGTGCTTCTTCTTCCATTCGGCGAAAGGTTCGCCATAAATGTGAGCCCGCGCCTCGTCCTTCGAGACCTCGATGCCCTTTTCTTCCGCCGCTTCCCGGTACCAGTCCGCGAGGCAGTTGCGGCAGAAGCCGGCGAGGATCATGAGGTCGATGTTCTGAACGTCGGTGCGGGCGCGCAAATGGCCGGCGAGACGGCGGAAGGCGGCGGCCTCGAGTTCGGTCTGCGTGGTCTTGTCCATTTGAACCTCCACTCTCACTTCAAAGGTCTCCGGGACGTTACCCGAGGTCTGTCATGCACAAAATATAATTCCAAATTCCCTCATCCGTCATTGCGAGGCCGCAGGCCGAAGCAATCCAGGGGGCTTGCTCAGTGCTTGCGGCCCCTGGATTGCTTCGTCGCGCTATTGCGCTCCTCGCAATGACGAGGCTGTTCATGGCGATATGGGGAGCGAGGGATCGGCATGCGAGCCGAAGAAGCGGATGTCGCGAAGCCCCGGCAGCGATGCGGCGCGGGCGAGATGACGGGCGTAGCGCGATGCCCATTCGGCCTGCCCCTCCTCGCTCTCGATCAGGTCCTGCCGGATTTCGATGAGCACATGCGGAAGCCCGTGCAGCGTTGCGTGGGCATACATGCAGTCGTTCCTGAGGCGGCCCGTATAGGGCTCGTTGTCGCCGGCGGTGAGGCCTTCCGCGCGCAATGCGGCCAGCAGCGGCCGGACGAGACGGTCGTCGCGGTCCCACAGGAGCCCCGTTTCCCAGGGCCGCACGAAAGAGCGCCAGCGCGGCGTGAAGCTGTGGACCGAGACGATAACGGGCACGATGCCTTGCGTCCGCGCGCGGGCGATCAGTCTTTCGATTTCCGCGTGGTAGGGCGCGTGGAAGCGGGCGATGCGGCGCGCGAATTCCTGCGGGTTCCGGTGCGCATCGACATCCCGGTTGCCGGGAACGATGGCGCCGTCCGAGAGTTTCATGACGATGGTCGGGTCGTCCTCGCCGCGGTTGAGGTCGATCAGGAGCCGCGAGAAGCGGCCGAGCACGGCGGGCGCGGCAAGTGCCGCCGCGAGACGGCGGGCGACGCCGGCGGCGCCGATATCGAAGGCAATGTGGCGCTCGAACTCCCGCGCGGGCAGGCCGAGCGTGCCGTATCCGGGCGGCAAGGCGTTCGAGGCATGGTCGCACACGACGATGAAATCCGCCCGCGCTTGCGGATCGACAAGCTCGAAAGGCGGAAGATCGCCGGATACGGGGTTTGGCATATCGTGCATCGGCGCACTATACCTGAGGCATGGCAGGGAACGACCCCGAAACAAGGGCGATACTGAAGCGCCTCTACGAAGCGGCTGTGCGCGATGCCATGCCCGAACATTGCCTGCCGCCGCACCTGCCCGTGCCGCCCGCGCCGGAGCAGGGACGGCTCGTCATCTTCGCCATCGGCAAGGCCGCCGCCTCCATGGCGGCGGCGGCGGAGGACTGGTACGACCGCCACCATCCGGGCACGCATATCGAGGGACTGGCGCTGACGCGCTATGGCCATGGCCGCCCGGCGCGGCATGTGGAGGTGCTGGAGGCGGGCCACCCGGTTCCCGATGCGGCGGGCGAGGCGGCCTCGAAGCGGCTGCTCAGGCTTGCCGAATGGGTGGGGCCGGAAGACCTCGCGCTGGTGCTCCTGTCGGGCGGCGGCTCGGCGCTCACCGTGCAGCCGATGCTCGGGCTCACGCTCGACGATGAAATTTTCCTCACCCGCGCGCTGCTCGCATCCGGCAAGCCCATCGGCGACATCAATTGCGTGCGCAAGCACATCTCGCGCATCAAGGGCGGCAGGCTCGCCGGGACGATCCACCCCGCGCGCTCGGTGACGCTGGCGATTTCCGACGTGGCGGGCGACAATCCGAGCACCATCGCGTCGGGCCCGACCGTGCCCGATACGACGGCGAAAGCCCGTGTGATGGCCGTGCTCGACAGCCTGCGCCCGCCCATCCCGGCCGGCCTGCGCGAGCGGATCGCCGCGCTCCCCGAAACGCCAAAACCCGGCGCGGAAATATTCGCCCATGCGGCCTACAAGCTCGTCGCGAGCGGCACGGGATCGCTCGGCGCGGCGGCGGCTATCGCGCGCGAGGAAGGCTATGAGCCTCTTCCGCTCGGTTGCGCGATCGAGGGCGAGGCACGCGACCTCGCGGAGACGCATGCGAGCCTCGCCCTTGCCGCACGCGCCGAGGGGCGCAAGGTTGCCATCATTTCGGGCGGCGAAGCGGCCGTGACCTTCGGCGAGGGTGAACCCGGACGAGGCGGCCCGAACCAGGAATATGCGCTGGCGCTCGCCATCGCGCTTCAGGGCGCGGCGGACATCTCCGCGCTGGCCGCCGACACGGACGGCATCGACGGCGGCTCGGGCGCGGCGGACGATCCGGCGGGAGCGATCGTCACGCCTTCGACACTTGCCCGCGCCGGAGAGAAGGGCCTCAATGCGCAGGCCTTTCTCGACCGCCACGATTCGGGCACCTTCTTCGCCGGGCTCGGCGACCTGGTGAGAACGGGCCCGAGTTACACGAATGTGAACGATTTCCGGGTCATACTCGTCGACGGACCCGACGCCCCGAGCGATAACGATAGCGTACCCGACAAAGACAGGAGCTCTCCCCTTTGACCCGCCGCCGCAACGTCAAGATCATTGCAACGCTTGGCCCCGCTTCCGACAATCCCGACATGATCCGCAAGCTCTTCGACGCGGGCGCGGACGTGTTCCGGCTCAACATGAGCCATCTCGACCACAAGAACCTGAAGCGGGTACACGCCGCCGTGCGGCAGGTGGAGCGCGAGGTGGA
>JACIYQ010000234.1 GCA_014359855.1 Parvibaculum sp. | reverse complement strand
GCGCTTCCGGTATCGACTTCCTGTATGCGGTTGCCGACCCAGATGAGCCCGTCGCGGTTGATGAGCATGATGCCGACACAAGGCCGGTAGGGAAGCGTTTCCGGGTCCACCTGAATTCCATCCTGATTGCGGTTAGGCATCCGTCCGTCAATCGCGCGTCAGCGCCGTCGCGGGTACGAGCACATAGCCCTGTTTCTCGAGCGAGACGGCCCATTGCGCAAGCGCATCGACCGTCACCGGAAAGCCGGAGGCAACGCCGAGGGCCGCACCCGATTGTCGCGAGGCCTCTTTCAATATGTCGAGTGACGTTGCGATGACTTCCGGGTTCTGGACCGGATCGACGATGCGGTTCGCCTGCACGGCGGGAAGGCCGATCTCCCCGGCAAGCGAGGGCGCGACGCTGCGCGCCGAAGAACCGTTGTCGACATAAAGAAGGCCGCGTGCCTCGATTGCCTGGAGCACGGGCTTCAAGGAGGCGGGCGAGGTCGTGAAACGTGCGCCCTGATAGTTCATGATGCCTGCATAGCCTGTGAAGCGGCTCATCAGCCATTCGAGGCGCGAGATGTTTTCCGCCGCCCCGGCGCTTGTCAGCAATGTATGCGGACCGGGATCGTTCTGCGGATAGCCGAACGGCTCCATCGGCAGTTCGAGCAGCACCTCATGTCCGGCGTCGCGTGCGCGTTCGATCCATCTCTGGAGATCGGAACCGTAGGGCGCGAACGAGAGCGTGACTTCCGGAGGCAGAACTTCGATTGCATGCGCGGTGGCGCTCTCGCTGATGCCCATGCCGCTCACGATGAGTGCGATGCGCCGCTCCGCTTGCGTGCCCGGCGGCACCGGACGGGCATAGACGTCGGAGGGCCTGCGTCCGTCGCGGCCGATCTTCGGCAAGGGGCCCTCTGCCGTCGCTTCGACCAAGGCAGGGTCCGGCACCGGCGGCAACAGGATGGCGCCGTCGATCTCGCCACCCGCGCTTGCCGTCTCCTCACCCGATACGCTTTCGGCGCCGACGATGCGCACCTCGGAAGCGATGTCCTCGTCGACACCCTTGTCGAGGTTCCGCGCCGCTTCGAGAAGCGCACGCTCCTCAGCGCTCAGTGCATCGGCATCGGGGAACTCGACGGCTGGCGTTTCGGGCGTCATTGTGGCCCGTCCGGTGTCGGGCACTTCCTCTTCTCCGGTGGTGTCTTCCGGTGGGGGAATGACGGGCGCCTCGGGCGCGAGCGCGACATGAACGACGGGTTCTCCCGCGAAGCGGCTGTCCGAGAGGAGAAGCCAGGCAATGGTGCCGCCATAGACGGCGGCGACCAGAGCGGCCGCTACTGGAAGCGCACGAAACCGGCGCCCGTTATCGTCTGCGGGTCCGCCGTCAATCGAACCGGAAGAGCCGCTCGCCGCTGTCTTCGCCACCATGCTCGCAATTCATCTCCGGCCGGCTTTTTCCGCGCAGCGTCTCAGTTGGCCATGGCGCTCGAGGTGCTGCCGGCGCCGAGGAAGGCCGAATCCTTGCGCGCGCCGTTCAGCAGGTCGATTGCATAAAGAAGCTGCTTGTCCTCGCTCCTTTCCTTCGGCACGAAGCTGTCGGAACCGGCCATTTCGTCGCCATCTTCGGCGGCAAGATGACCGGGAAGCGCGGATTCGCCCGTCCGGCCGGTCTGTTTCTTCTCTTCGGGTTCCGTCTGGGTGACGACGATGTCGGGATCGATGCCCTTTGCCTGGATCGAGCGGCCGGCCGGTGTGTAGTAGCGCGCGGTCGTGAGACGCAGCGCACCGTCCGAACCCAGCGGGATGATGGTCTGGACCGAGCCCTTGCCGAAGGAGCGCGTGCCGAGGATGGTCGCGCGGCGATGGTCCTGAAGTGCGCCCGCGACGATCTCGGATGCGCTGGCGGAGCCGCCATTCAGGAGGACGATGATCGGCCGGCCTTCCGTGATGTCGCCGCCGCGTGCGTTGTAGCGCTGCGTGTCCTCGGGGTGACGGCCGCGCGTCGAGACGATCTCGCCGCCGTCGATAAAGTCGTCGCTGACGGCGATCGCCTGATCGAGCAGGCCGCCCGGATTGTTGCGCAGGTCGATGATGTAGCCCTTCAGCCGGGCGGTTCCGATCTGCTTCGAAAGAGCGCCGATCGCGTCTTCCAGAAGGTCCGCCGTCTGCTCGTTGAAGGAGGTGATGCGGATATAGCCGATATCGCCATCGCGATTGTACCTCACCGACTTGATGGTGATGATGTCGCGCTTCAGCGTCACTTCGAAGGGTTCGTCCTTGCCCTTGCGCACGATCGTCAACACGACTTCGGTATCGACCGCGCCGCGCATCTTGTCGACGGCGTCGCTCAAGGTCATGCCGAGGATCTGCGTTCCGTCGATATGCGTGATGTAGTCGTTGGGACGAAGTCCCGCACGGCTCGCCGGCGTATCGTCGATCGGCGTCACCACCTTCACGATGCCGTTCTCCATCGTCACTTCGATGCCGAGGCCGCCGAACTCGCCGCGTGTCTGCACCTGCATGTCGCGGAAGGTCTTCGGCGTCATGTAGCTCGAGTGAGGATCGAGCGAGGTCAGCATGCCGTTGATGGCATTCTCGACAAGCTTCGCGTCATCCGTCGGTTCGACGTAATCCGCGCGCACGCGCTCGAATACGTCGCCGAAAAGATTGAGCTGCCGGTAAGTGTTCGA
>JACIYQ010000233.1 GCA_014359855.1 Parvibaculum sp. | reverse complement strand
CGGGAATGAGTTAGGATTTTCCGCATGGGGCTTAACGGGGGCATTCCCCTGCCAGGCGGAATGGCGCGGCAGGGGATGATGGCTATGAAGCACAAGAACAATCAGGCGCTGTTCGACTACTGGAACGCGATCCGCGCCGGGCGTCCTGCGCCGCGCCGCGCCGAAATCGAGCCTGGCGACATCCGCCGCATTCTTCCTTACGTGTTCATTCTGGAACGGAAAGATCGCGACACCTGCCGTTTCCGCCTCGCGGGAACGGGCCTCTGCCGGACCTACGGCATGGAGTTCCGCGGCCACAATCTTCTCTCCATGTGGTCGGATGATTGCGCCGAAAACCTGAAGCAGGCGCTGGACGATGTGTCCACCAATGCCACGGTCTCCGTCATCGAATACACCGCCGCAACGAATGATGGCCACGAAGCCACCTTCGAAATGATCCTGCTCCCGCTCGCCCATGAAGACGGGACGATAACCCGGGTACTCGGCGCGGCCGTCCCGGTCGATCAGTTCGCCTGGATCGGCGACCGGCTTCTCGCCCGTCAGTGGATCGACCGCCTGCGCCGCCTCGATCCCGAGCGGATGCCGAAACACGCCCTTGCAGCCGAAAACGTCGCGCGCCGCATCCTGGCGGAGAAGCCGCCGGTTGCGATCTCGAGCATCACCAGCCATGCCAGCCGCAAGCCGCCGCTCCGCGGCGAGCGCTCCTATCTTCGGCTGGTGAAAACGGCAACCCCCACAGGGAACGAAGAGCGCGGCTGACAGGCGGCGAAGCATCAACAAAAAAGCCGGTGTCTCGCGACACCGGCTTTTGTTTTGCTTAGGCGAGAGATCAGGCTGCGTTGCCGACCCGGTCCTCCGCAATGGTCACGTTCTCGGAAGGCAGCGGCGCCTTTCCGAGAATATCGTCCGAAATCTTCTCGGCGATCATGATGGTCGGCGCGTTGGTGTTGCCACCGACAAGTGTCGGCATGACCGACGCATCGATGACGCGCAGGCCTTGCAACCCATGCACGCGGCACTTCGCATCGACCACGGCCATCGGATCCGTACCCATCCTGGCCGTGCCGACAGGATGATAGATCGTCTCCGCGGTCTCGCGGATCCAGGCATCGATCTCGTCGTCGCTCTGCTTGCCCGCACCCGGCCAGAACTCCGGCCCGCGATAAGCGTCCATCGCGCGCTGCGAGATGATGTTGCGCACGATCTTCACGCCCTCGCGCATCACCACGCGGTCATATTCCGCCGAGAGATAGTTCGGCTGGATGAGCGCATAGTCTCTCGGGTTCGTCGACTTGAGCGCAATGTAGCCACGGCTTTCCGGACGAAGCTGGCAGACATGCACGGTAAACCCGTGCCGGTCCGACTTCACGCGTGCGTGGTCGCGCATCATCGCAGCCACGAAGTGAAGCTGAATGTCCGGGATTTCAAGCTCGGACCGCGTCTTCAGGAAAGCGCCGGACTCGAGACCGTTCGACGTCGCAAGGCCCGTCTTGAAGAACGTGTACTGCATGCCCGTCATGAGCTGCTTCAGCGGGTTCGACACCGTGCTGTGCAGCGTGATCGGCTGCGTGCACTCGTAGATCACTGTGCAGTCGAGATGGTCCTGCAGGTTCTGGCCGACGCCCGGCAGGTCCGCCACGACATCGATGCCGAACCTCCTGAGATATTCGCCCTTGCCGATACCCGAGAGGAGCAGCACCTGCGGCGAGTTGACGGCGCCGCCCGAAAGGATGACTTCCTTGCCGGCCCGCGCCACTTTCGTTTCGCCCTTCTGCGTATATTCGACGCCGACGGCCTTCTTGCCTTCGAAAAGAATGCGCGAGGTAAGCGCCTCGACCTCGACCGAAAGGTTCGGACGGCTTAGCGCCGGAACGAGATAGCCCTTGGCTGCGCTGCAGCGCTGACCGTCCTTGATGGTGAGCTGATAGGGGCCGACGCCTTCCTGCTGCGGTCCGTTGAAGTCTTCCGTATAGGGATGACCGGCCTGTTTGCCCGCTTCCACGAAGGATTCGAAGAGCACGTTCGTCTTGCGCGAGTTGCTGACGCCAAGCGGTCCCTCGCCGCCATGGAAAGCGCTGTTGCCGTTCTCGTTGCCTTCCGAGCGGCGGAAATAGGGCAGCACGTCCGAGAAGCCCCAACCTTCGAGGCCGAGCTGGCGCCACATGTCGTAGTCGCGCGCATGGCCGCGAATGTAGATCATGCCGTTGATCGAGGAGGAGCCGCCAAGCACCTTGCCACGCGGCCAGTAGAGCTTGCGGTTATTGAGGAAGGGCTGGCCCTCCGTGTCGTAGCACCAGTTGGCGAGGTCCGTGCCGATCAGCTTTCCGACGCCGGCCGGCATGTGGATCATGAAGTTCGAGTCCTTCGATCCCGCCTCCAGCAGCAGAACCTTGTTCAACGGATTTTCCGACAAACGGTTGGCCAATACGCAGCCGGCACTTCCGGCACCGATGATGATGTAGTCGAACTCGCTCATAAGCTTTGTTTCCGGTCTTTGTTTAAGACCACCCTGTTCCTGCATGCGCGAAAGAACCCTTTCCTGCGCGGCGAGGCGGCGGACGGCGCCCGTTCCTGGCTGACGCAGCCATTTCCTGGCCGATTTTCCTGATTGGTCGGAATATGGCGCGATTGTCGGGAATTGCCAAAGCTGACGCAAGCGTCAATTTTCTGCAGTAAAGGCCGCCGGTTCTCTCCAGAATGGTATCAAAACGGACCGTGAGGACTATTCCGGTAAAAATTCATTAACTGTGACGCGCGTATTCTGGCGCCGGAATTCAACGCCTCCTTGTGCGTCTACTGACAGGCCAAACTCTATGCAACCCGAACACGACGAACGCCGCCGTTATCAGCGCGTCGCCTTTGAGGCGAAAGGCCGCTTCCTGGCGCCCGACGGATCGGAACATCCCTGCTCGATTCGCGACATGTCGCTCGGCGGGATCGCGATTTCGTCCGGCGCGCCCATGGAAATCGGCGCGCAGATCATCGTCTATTTCGACGAATTCGGCCGCTTTGAAGGCCCCGTGGTCCGTTGCTTCGATGGCGGCTTTGCGATCGAAACCGCCATCGCCGGCCCGCGGCGCGAACGCCTGCGTCAGCGCCTCGAGGCCCTTGCCCGCGGCGAAAAGATCGAGATATCGGCCCGTCGTACCTTCGCGCGTTACGCGCCCGGCGAGGCGGGTCTCGAGGAGAGCTCGGTCCTCACCCTCGCGGACGGCCAGTCCATGCCCTGCCGCATCATCGACATGTCGCTCGGCGGTGCTCAGGTCGCGGTCGAAAACCGGCCGCCGATCGGCACCGGCGTCTCGATCGGCCGTATGACCGGCCGCGTGGTGCGCCACACCGAGGAAGGTATCGGTATCCAGTTCACCGATATTCCCGAGCGCGCGACCGCCCTTTCCCGCCCCTTCGGCTGATATTTGGGCCGGCCCCTGTTGCCCGGCTCCCCATCTCTCTAGACTTCCCCCTGACGCCGCGAAGACGGCGGAGATTAAAGGGGGCCGATTTGTCCGGACAGAGTCTCACCACCACCATCGAAAATGACATCGCCATCCTCACCATGGACGATGGCCGCGCCAATGCGCTTGGCCACGCCATGATCGGCGCACTGCATGACGCCCTCGACCGCGCCGAAAAGGAGGCGAAGGCTGTCCTCATCTTGGGCCGCGAAAACCGCTTCTGTGCCGGTTTCGACCTGGAAGTCATGGGCTCCGGCCCGGAGAACGTCCGGAAACTGGTGACCGCGGGCGCCGAACTGCTCATGCGTCTCTATGAGTATCCATTGCCCGTGGTGATGGCCTGCACGGGCCACGCACTGGCGGCAGGCGGCCTGCTGCTTCTTTCCGCGGACGCGCGGATCGGCGCCGAGGGTTCCTTCAAGATCGGCCTGCCCGAAGTCGCGATCGGCATGACCATGCCCGTTTTCGGCATCGAGCTCGCCCGCGACCGCCTCGCCCGCAACCGTTTCACGGAGGCCGTCACCCAGGCCCGTATCTATGGGCCCGGTGAGGCCGTCGCCGTCGGCTACCTCGATGCCGCGGTGCCCGAGGGCTCGCTGCTGGAGACGGCAATGGCGCGAGCCGCAGAACTTGGCGCCCTGCAGCAGCCAGCCTTCGCAAACACCAAGCGAAAGGAGCGCGGCTTAACGATCCGGCACATCAGGGACACGCTGGAGCGCGATTCAGACGGCTTCGACGGGGCAAAAACCCGCTGAAAGCGGTGCTGCGACATTTTTTTCAGAAAAATTTCGCCCCTCCGATTGGACCATTTCGGTGCGATGGGCGCTGCCCTTTTTTGTATGACGAGACACACAAGAGCCGTTCTGGACATTGATCCAATTGGGCTTTTCGGCGTGAGGAAGTACCTTCAATTTGATTAAAACAAAATCCATTCGAATTTTAGACAAAGCCTAATCGAGTTTGATCCGTATTAAGATCAAAGTCGGACCACACGCTTAAATCGGCGCCAATTTGCGTCTGCCACAGTCCACCCAGGTTACAGATTGATGGGTGGGCTTGATCATGGACTGGCGAAAGAAATTCGTCGTGTGGGCGACCTTGGCGGCAGGCCTGGCAGGATGCCAGTCTCCCGACTACGTGGGCAGCATCGACGCCTCTTTTTTTGAGAACAACACCTACGTGCATCGGGTTGCAGCCACGATGGAGACCGGTCAGCAGGTCGCCGCTCCCTTCGGCTATGTCGGCTTCTGCGTCCGCAGTCCGAGCGAGTGCGAAGGCGGCACGGACGCCCCGCAGGCCGCCGCGATGACGCCGGAGAAATGGGCCGAGCTCAACAAGGTCAACGACTACGTCAACAGCGCCATCCCGCAGGTCAGCGACGCGGCGCTCTATGACCGGGACGAGTGGTGGGCCTATCCCGACACGCGGGGCGGCGACTGCGAGGACCTCGCCATGATGAAGCGCAAGCTCCTGATCGAGCGCGGCTGGGCAGCAGAGAACCTTCTCATCTCCGTGGTGCGCGAATGGAATGGCGATGGCCACGCCGTCTTGCTCGTCACGACCGACCGCGGCGAATTCGTGCTCGACAACAAGAACTGGGCGATCGTCGCCTGGGCCGATGCGCCCTACCAGTGGATCAAGCGCCAGTCGCGCGAGCGGCCCTTCATCTGGGTCAATCTCGACCGCAGGACGATGCGCACCGCAGAAATCGAAGTTCCGCCTCTTGGTGAACAGGCGCCGTTCCTCGCCATTCTCCGCAAGACGGAAAAGCCCGCTTTCCGTCCGGGCATCTCCGACGGTCAGACCGCGAGCCGCAGCGCATCGAAGGAGAAACCCACGGCCGCGATCAACTGACCTACCGACCGGATCCCCGCCCCCCATTGGATCCGGTCCTGTCGAGGCCGGTCCTGTTGCTCCCCCCGCAGCAGGACCGGTTCTTTCTTGCGAGCCTTATTTTCCCGCCCATTTGGGCTTGCGCTTTTCGGCGAAGGCGCGCGGCCCCTCGACCAGGTCCTCGCTCTTGAAGAGCGCGGCAACCGCCGGATATTTGCCTTCGATCGCCTGTCGCAGGTTCGCCTCGTCGAGACCTTTGTAGACGGACTCCTTGGAAGCGCGGATCGACATGGGCGAGCATTCCATGATGAGGCCCGCCCAGCGCTTTGCCGCGACGAGAAGTTCGCCTGCCGGCACAACCTCGTTCACGAAGCCAAGCTCCTTGCCCTCCTTCGCCGGAACCTGGCGCCCGGTAAGGATCATGCCCATGGCCTGCTTGGTGCCGATCTGGCGCGGCAAGCGGTGAAGACCGCCGGCAAGCGCCGCAAGGCCGACCTTCGGCTCCGGCAGCGCGAAGACTGCATTTTCGGATGCGATGATGAGGTCGCAGGCAAGCGCGATCTCGAAGCCGCCGCCCATCGCGACGCCGTTGACGGCGGCGATGACCGGCTTGTTGAGGTCGTAGCGCGCGGTCAACCCCGCAAAGCCCGACGCCGGAACCTCGAGTTTGCCGCCTTCGGCCTGAAAACGCAGATCGTTGCCGGCGCTGAAGGCGCGCTCGCCCTCGCCCGTGATGATCGCAACCCAGAGGTCCGGATCGGCGGCGAAATCGTCGAAAACCTTCGCAAGTTCGAAATTGGCGGGCGGATGCAGCGCATTCATGCGCTCCGGCCGGTTGATGGTGACGACAAGAAGGTGCCCGTCGTGTTCGGCCTTGCAGAATTCAGTCATCGGCGTTCCCCGTTAATCCGCCTTAACTTTCGCGTTTTTTGTCGATCTGGCCGAGACTTTGCCCGCTCGTCCGGGCCTCCGCAAGCGCATGTCTGTTGACGTTGCGGTAACCAAAACCATCTAAATATGTAACGAACGGTGTACGGAATCCCGCTTCGGCGGTCCCTCATGTCGAACGTAGAACCCATGGCGCAAGCAAACGAAGCATCGGCCCATACCCAGGCGGACAGCATCCCCTCGCATCGTTGGGGGCTGAAATATGGCGACAAGGTTTATGGCCCTTACAGCTACGAGGCCATGAAGGGATATGTTGCCGAAGGGCGCGTCGCCGAACATAGCCTGATCGCACCTGAGGGAACCCCCGCAGGCGCCGGCATGTGGCAGCACGCGATCGACATTCCCGCCTTCGCCATTCTTTTCCGCGCGCCGGTCGAGGTCGAAGAACAACCCGTCGAACCCGCTGCGGAAGAACCGCGAACCGGGGAAATCGAATCCTCCGCCGAACTCACAGCAACAGAAGTCTACGAAGCAGAAGAAACCGTTGCCGCCGCCGAGCCGGTCCGCAAACCAGAGCCGGAACCCGAAGCTGCGGACGAGCGCTCCGTCTATGGCCCGGACAAGGGCCAGGTCGACCGGCGCCGCCAGCCCGACACAGCCAACTTCATCATCGTTCTCGACATCAAGGCACGCTTCGCCGGCCCCCTCGAACAGGCGATCATGTCGCTCGGAGCAGCCTACAAGCTGGCCCCGAATGTCTGGTGCGTGAACACCGACGCAACGGCGGCCGGTCTTCTCAACGAACTCAGCCAGCATATCGGCCGCACCGACACCATGTTCATCGCCGACACGACCCGCGATCGCACGGCCTGGAGTTCCATGGGCCCCGAAGTTGACGCAAAAATCCGCCGCGTCTGGCGCCGGACGTACTGACGCAACCGGACCTGCCTGCGCGATAAAATAACCGCGCAAGGTGGCGATCCAGGTCATGTGCTGTTAGTCTTCCCTTGTCGATGATTTGAGGGCCTTCAGGCTTATTTCCTGAAGGCCCTTGTTTTTTATCGGCCGATGTTTGATCGAGACGCGCGGCCGCCTGCCTGCAGGCATTTGCCGCCGCGCAGAAAGGCAAGGCAATGGCAGCAGCACAAAACGGCGACCGCGTGAAGGTTCACTACACCGGCAAGCTGAACGACGGCACCGTCTTCGACGCGAGCCATCAAGGAGATCCCATCGAATTCGCCATCGGCAGCCAGATGGTGATTGCCGGATTCGAAAACGCGGTCCTCGGCATGGAACCTGGCGACAGCAAGAGCTTCACGGTGGCATCCGCCGAAGCTTACGGCGAACACGATCCGCGCCTCGTGCAAGACGTTCCCCGCAGCGAACTTCCGCCGGAACTCGAACCGCAGCCGGGCATGCGTTTGTCCGCGACGGGACGCGACGGCCGCGAAATCGGGCTCGTCATTACGGAAGTGAACGACAGCGCGGTGCGCCTCGATGCGAACCACCCGCTGGCGGGCGAAGACCTGACATTCGAGATTCAGCTGGTCGAAATCGCCGCCTGAGGCATCCCCGCCGGGCCATCAAGGTCGCGCGAGCGGCAGACGGTGGTGTTCCACCGTCTCCGCCGCAAGCGGCAATGCATCGGGTCCGAAGTCCGACACCGCTTCCTCCCCACCGTCGGGGCGAGGCAACGGGACGCGTGCGCCGGGCGCTACCTGCGGCACAGTTTCCACTTCCGCCGCCGGAACGGGAGACGTTTCCCCTGCCTCGCGTTCGGCCGCGGCTTCCGGTTCCCGCTCGTTTTCGTGAACATCCGGCTCCACATCGGCCCCGGCAAGCTCGCGCATGATCGCATCCGCCCGTCGCCAGCGCAGGATGAGCGGTGAGCCGAGCGCGCTCACGTCTGCACAGCGCGCGGCGCCTGTCTCCCCGCGATCGCAAAGCACGGTCGCCCGGATGAGTTCGAGCTGGAACTGCGAGCGCCGCAGGAACTCCGAAAAGAGGCCGCCTTTTTTCGCCCGTTCGACAACGCGGAGATAGGGCTCGCAGTCCGTCTGCTGACGCTCCTGCATATCGGCAAGCCGCCGCGCGGCGATGGAACCCTCCTCTGGCGCCGCTTCGCAGATACGCCACATGAGTTCCGCCGTTGCGTGGTCGTAGAGGAGAATGAGCGCGCGCTGACGCTCCGGCAGTCCCGCATAAAGCCGCGTCGTATCGCCAGGCGACCAGCCGCGAAACCCGTCGATGAAAGCGAGAATGTCGACAGGCTCCTCCGGCGCAACCTTGTAGCGCGGATTCGTTTCTTCGGTGATGGTCGGGCGCACGCCGCGCTTCAGGAATGAATATTCGCTCGCCCGTCCGAGATCGGGTTCGCCTTCGGCCGTCGCCGGAATGAACAGAAATTGCAGGCCGAGCGGACGCTCCTCGATATGGAAGAAGGCGTCGCGCTGCCCGCCTCTCGCGCCGAGCGCGCCTTGCGCGGTTCCCGATCGGGCGTCCTCGCGCTCCCCGTTGAGCGTGTAGACAGCCCCGCCCTGCAAGCTCAGGCTGCCGACCACCCGCCGCTCGATCTGCGACAGCGTAAGCGACATGCCGGCCGCGTCGCCGATACCGTCATACCCGCCACTGAAGGTCGCCGCGCGAAGCGACTGCGGAAAGACGATAGCGGCCATGCCAAGCAAAAGCAGCGCGGACAGCGCCCGCACTGCTTCCATCATGTCGAATGCCGCATATCGCGCAGCCAGCCCCCGCATCACCCGTATCGCTTTCTCCGGCCCCGGAGAGGCGGCGGATCACCTGCCTTTGAAGTCAGGCTGCCGCTTCTCCACATAGGCCATCATGCCCTCTTTTATGTCTTCCGTCCGCATCAGCGGCAGATAGACATGATGCACATGCTCGGGGAAAGGTTCGTTAAGCCCCAAGCGCATCATGCGTTTCGCCGCACGAACGGCAAGCGGCGCATTGGCCGCGATCTCGGCCGAGAGCGTGCGGCCTGTGAAGATGAGCTCCGCCGCTTTCGACCAGCCGATGAGCCTCGGCAGATACCACGTACCGCCCGATTCGGGCAGCAGGCCGCGCTTGCAGAAAGCGGCCGCAAGCTTGGCCGGCTTGTCCATGAGGCGGATATCGCAACCGAGCGCCGTGTCCATGCCCTAGCCTGCGGCGCCGCCATTCACGGCACAGATGATCGGCGTCTCCATTTCCTGGAGCACCGTCGGCGGCGTGTTCTTGAGATCGATGCTGGTCGACTTGACCCCGCCGCTCGAGCCGATCGAAAGCCCGGCTCCCTGCGTCTGCGCGCGCAGGTCGAGGCCGGCGCGGAAAGCCCGGCCCGCACCGGTCAGGATCACGCAGCGCACCTCCGGGTCCGCATCCGCTTCCTGCAGGCGCTTCGTGAGCTGGTTCAGCATCGGACCGGAAATCGTGTTCATGCGGTCGGGCGCGTTCAGCGTGATCGTCGCGATACGATCGGCGACTTCGTAGAGAACTTCCTGTGCATCCTGCTGCACGGCCTTGGCCTGACTCATTTCACCCTCCCTGTCGGAAAAGCGTTTTGTTATGCCGTTGGCCGGACTTTAACCGATAAAATCAGCCGCAAGCAGCCTTGCCGCCCTCGCCGAACCATGGGTGGCGGACGAAGTCCCCCTCCCCGATCCCGAGACGTCGCGTCAGCCCGCCTTCCACTTCGAGAACACCGTTCACGGGCACGCCCGAGTCATGGACATCCAGCGTCTCAGGCACGGTCATTTCGGCGATCCGGGCAATCCGCCCATCCGCCTCTATGAAGATCATGTCGAGCGGGATGTAGGTGTTCATCATCCAGAACTGCGCGGGCGCACAGCTCGGATAGAAAAAGAGCATGCCGGCATCTTCGGCAAGCTCCTCCCGGTACATGAGGCCCCTTCGCTGCTCGTCCGGCGTCAGCGCGAGTTCGACGGTGAAACGATGCAGCTCTCCGTCCCGCGTCTCGATGGCGGCATCGCGCTCATCTGCCTGCGCGCAGGCGCCGAAGAGAAGAAACAGCGCAAGCGAAGCGGACGCAAAAACCCCGCGCATCAGTCGACCCGCTTCATCTCGCGCGCATAGCGCTGCCAGTTGTGAACATAGTGATCGGCCGAAAGCCGCAGCGCCTCGGCAGTCTCCTTGTCGAGCGTGCGGACGATCTTGCCGGGCGAGCCGAGCACCATGGAGTAGTCCGGTATCTCCTTGTTCTCTGAGATCAGCGTATTCGCACCGATAAGGCAGCCCTTCCCGATCTTCGTATTGTTGAGCACGATGCTGCCGATGCCGACAAGGCTCCCCTCGCCGATCGTGCAGCCATGCAGCATCACCATGTGGCCGATGGTCACGTTCGCGCCGATGGTGAGCGGCGAACCGGGATCGGTATGCAGCACCGAACCGTCCTGCACGTTGGAATTCTCGCCGATGGTGATGAGTTCGTTGTCGCCGCGCAGCACAGCGCCGAACCAGACGCTCGCGTTCTTCTCGAGCTTCACATTGCCCATGACTTCCGCATTGGGCGCGATCCAGTATTCACCTTCTGCGGGCAGGATCGGCTTCTTCTCGCCAAGGGCGTAAACGGGCATCTCGAATTCCTCCTCGAACAGGTCGCTTTTGCCGGACTATGGCACGGGTCGCGCGGCGATACGAGACTTGCGGAAGCCACCGGAAACAGGCTGTCATCGCACCGTCAAACCCGCTGCATAGGCTGGCGGCGGCAGCAAGGGGAGTGACGGCAAATGGCGGGGCAGAAATCCTTCGGCGAGGAACTCGAAGCAGCGGATGACGCGCCGGTCGCACGCGAGACGTCGCCCCCTCTCGCCGCCCTCTGGCAGCGCCGCCTCGCGCGGCGCGATGTATTGCGCGGCTTCGGCAAGGCCGCGCTGCTCGCCAGCGTCTCGCCCGCCATCCTCTCGCTCGCCGCCTGCGACGACGCTCCGCAAGCGCGGCCCGATGCCATCTTCGGCTTCGAGGAAGTGCCGGGCGGCATCGACGAAACGCATCATGTCGCCGCCGATCACGACGCCGAGGTGCTGATCCGCTGGGGCGATCCCGTCGCGAAGGATATCCCTGCCTTCGACGTGAACAACCAGAGCGCCAGCTCGCAGCTCGCCCGCTTCGGCTACAACAACGACTTCATCGGCTTCGTGCCGCTCCCCTACGGCTCGGCGGCCAGCACCCGCGGCCTTCTCTGCGTTCACCACGAATACACGAATGACGATCTGATGTACCCGGACTATCCGGCGGGCGACCCGCGCGCCTTCTACACGCGCGAGATCGTGGAAATCTCCATGGCCGCGCATGGCGGCACCATTGTCGAGGTCGCGCGCGGCGAAGACGGCCGCTGGCAAACCGTGCCGGACAGTGCCTATAACCGCCGCCTCACGCCGCTCTCGACCGCGATGACGATATCCGGGCCCGCCGCCGGTCACGAACGCATGAAGACCAATGAGGACCCGAGCGGAACCATGGTCATGGGCACCTTCAACAATTGCGCTGGCGGCATCACGCCCTGGGGCACATGGCTCATGTCGGAAGAGAACTTCAACTTCTATTTCGTCGGCGAGAATGCGGATGAACGCGAAGCCGCAAACCACACCCGCATGGGCGTTCCCGGCAGCCGCTCCTATCCCTGGGGTTACTTTCACAAGCGCTTCGACCTGTCGCGGGAACCGCGCGAACCGAACCGCTACGGCTGGGTCGTCGAGGTCGATCCGCTCGACCCCAATTCGACGCCGGTGAAGCGCACTGCGCTCGGGCGCTTCAAGCATGAGGGCTGCGAAAACGCCCGGACGGCGGATGGCCGCCTCGCCATCTATATGGGCGACGACCAGGCCTTCGAGTATCTCTACAAATTCGTGACCGCCGGGAAGGTCTCCGGCGACCGGGCGGCAAACATGTCGCTTCTGGACGAGGGCACGCTTTATGTCGCCCGCTTCGAGGAAGACGGCAGCGGCACATGGATACCACTCGTTCACGGAGAGAACGGCCTCGACGAGACCAACGGCTTCGCGTCGCAGGCCGACGTCGCGATCGAGGCACGCCGCGCCGCCGATATCCTCGGCGCCACGCCGCTCGACCGTCCCGAAGACGTGGAACCGAACGAGGCGACGGGCCGCGTCTATGTCGCGCTCACAAACTCGAAGGAACGCGAGAAGACCGACGCCGTGAACCCGCGCGCCGGCAATCTCTGGGGACAGATCGTCGAGCTTGTGCCGGAAGGCGGCGACCACGGCGCATCCGGTTTCGCATGGACCATACTCGTGAAATGCGGCGACCCGCGCTTTCCCGCCATTGGCGCGGAATGGAACCCTGACCTTGGCAGCGACCAGTGGTTCGCCTGTCCCGACAATATGGCGGCCGACCCCTCGGGCCGTCTCTGGGTCGCGACCGATCAGGGCTCGGGCTGGAACGCAGCATCGGGTGCCGCCGACGGGCTCTATGCCCTCGCCACGACGGGCGACAAGCGCGGCATCGCGCGGCGCATTTTTCGCGCCCCTGTCGGCGCGGAGGTCTGCGGCCCCTGCTTCACACCGGACGGCACGACGCTCTTCCTCGCCGTGCAGCATCCGGGAGCCGACGGCACGCAGAACTTCAAGGGCTTCGAGCGCAGCTCCACCTTCGCCGATCCGGCGACCCGCTGGCCCGATTTCGAGCCCGGCATGCCGCCGCGTCCCTCCATTCTCGCCATCACGGCGAAGAAAGGCGGACCCGTGGGTGGCTGACGCGGGTTGCGCCCCGCGTCCCGATGCCCCAAGCTCGGTTTGCGGCACCGTTGAAGGTCGGCTGGGCCAAAGCCGTCCGCACTGCGAGAGGGGCGTTTCCCGCATGCGTTTTCTGGTCAGTCTCGTCGTCTTCCTGCTCGTCCTCCCCCTCGCCTTCATGGCCGCCTATGAGCGGGGTCTCCTCGACGAATACGTGCCGGAGGACGCAATCCCGGCAGAACCCTTCATCAAGGCGGAACTTTCCGAGGCGACGAGCGGCCCGGACCTGAGCCGCCGCATAAACGGCGCGCTCGACGAAAACGCCTATGACGACGTGGTGATGTATGCCGAAATCGCGGCCTGGGCGGAGATGCCGCTCGACCCCGATACGCAAATGCGTCTCGACGCCGAGAATGCCTTCGCGCGCAGCGTGACCCGCAACACGAGCAGCTTCGTCGCCGGCTTCGTCACCGGCGAAGGCGGGGACACGCCGGCCTTCATGGGCGCCATGGCGTCCGACCTGACCGTGGTGGGCGATGTCCGCGACATCGGCAGCGAAGGCGGGAAGCTCGTGCGCGGCGAGGAATATTCGCAAATGATCCTCGGCCTTTCTGTCGTCGGCCTGGCCGCGACCACGGCAACCGTCGCAACGGGCGGCGGCGGCCTTCCCGCCCGCATCGGCGTCTCGATCCTCAAGGTCGCCAAGAAAGCCGGAACGGTAACCGCCGGTTTCACGCGCGATATCGTCCGTGTCCTGCAGGAGGCGGTGAATTTCGACAGGCTCGGCACCACGTTGCGCGCCGTCGACCTCTCCGACACCGCGGCGACCCGCCGCGCCATCGCCGATTATGCCGGCGGTGTGTCCATGGCGAAGGTGACGCCGATCCTCGGCGATGTGGCGGCGCTCGAACGCGCGGCCGGGCCCGCCGAAACGGTGCGCCTGATGAAATATGTGAACAACACGGACGATCTTGCCCGCATCGGCAAGAT
>JACIYQ010000232.1 GCA_014359855.1 Parvibaculum sp. | reverse complement strand
CCCGGGAAATGCCGATCGCCCAGCAACTGGTTGCCATCCCCTGTTCGCAGAAGACCGAAATGGGTCATGTCATTTTCGCCAACTCGATAACACTCACGCCCGGCACGGTGACCGTGGAGGCGGGCGGCGGCCGCTTTCTTGTTCATGCCCTGACCGAAGACTTCGCCGCACCCGAGGGGTTCGCGGAGATGGACAAGCGCGTCTCAGCCGTCGAGGTTCGCTGAAATGACCCTGTTTCTTGCCGCCACCGCAGCGATTTTCGTTGCCATTCTGCTCGTCTTGATCCGGCTCTTTGCGGGACCGACGCTTTACGATCGCGTACTAGCAGTCAACACTTTCGGCACGTTGACCGTACTGCTGCTGAGCATCCTTGGATTCATTACCGGCAGGCCCGACTTCCTCGACATCGCCATGCTTTATGCGCTCATTAACTTCGTGAGCACGATCGCCATCCTGAAATTCTTCCGCTATCGCGCACTGGGCCGCGCGACCGTAGACGTGGAGGACCGCTGATGGACTTTTTCACTGTCGATCTTCTCCGCGACATCGCGAGCGGAGTCGCCTTCGCCGCCGGCGGCGTCTTTCTGCTGATCGGGACATTCGGCATGATCCGCCTGCCCGACGTCTGGTCCCGGCTGCACGCCGCGGGCATCGTGGACACAGTAGGCGCCGAGCTCATGCTTATTGGCATGATGATCCAGGCCGGTTTCACGCAAGCGACGGTGAAGCTTCTTCTGATCAGCCTCTTCCTCTTCGTCACCAGCCCGACCGCCACCCATGCGGTCGCCAACGCGGCTTTCATTGCCGGCATCAGACCCGTGCGCCTGCGCCGCAACGAAGCCGCCGAAGTCATCGGCGAAACGGCAAAAAAGGCAGCGAAATCATGAGCGCCGATCTCCTCGGTATCGCCATCATCGACATTCTGCTTTTCACTTTCCTGGTGGTAACGGCCATTGCCATCATGCACCTTCGGAACCTTTTCGCGGTGGTGATGCTTGCAGGCGTCTTCAGCCTGCTCTCGGCCAGCCTCTTCGTAACGCTCGATGCCGTCGATGTGGCATTCACGGAAGCGGCCGTTGGCGCGGGCATATCGACCGTTCTGATGCTCGGCACACTCGCGCTGACCGTGCGCGAGGAGAAGAAGCCGGCGCATTCCGTTTTCCTGCCTGTCCTTGTCTGCCTCGTGGCAGGTGCCGCTCTCATATACGGTACGCTCGACATGCCGGCCTTCGGATCCGCGGACGCACCGATCCACCTGCATGTCGCGCCCGCCTATATCGAACGCACACCGATCGACACCGGCGTTCCCAACATCGTGACGGCGGTGCTCGCAAGCTATCGCGGATACGACACGCTCGGCGAGACGGCGGTCATTTTCACGGCAGCCATTGCCGTATTGCTCCTTCTGGGTGCAGGTATCCGGCAATCCGGCAAAGACGGCGGCAAGGAGTAATCGCCTGTGAAACATCACTCCATTCTTCGCGTCGTCTCGAAACTTCTCATTCCGCCGATCATCCTCTATGCGCTCTATGTGCAGTGGCATGGCGACTACGGACCCGGCGGCGGTTTTCAGGCCGGCGTCGTTTTCGCGGTGGCCTTCATTCTCTATGCCCTCGTGTATGGCGTGGATGAGATGATGCGCATTCTTCCGCCGCGTCTGTTGCATGCGCTCGCGGGGATCGGCGTCCTGATCTACGCGGGCACCGGCGTCGTGACGATGCTGCTTGGCGAAAATTTCCTGGGCTACAATGTGCTCGCGCACGATCCGAAGCACGGGCAGGAATGGGGCATCATCGTCGTTGAACTCGGCGTCGGCATAACCGTTGCGTCCGTGATGATGTCGATTTTCATTGCCTTCGCCTGCCATAATCCGCCCATCAAGGACGAGGAATGGTGATGCCCGATATCGTCCTCGACCTCGATTTCGCTCTCGGCCACTACAATTACTGGATGTTCGTCATCCTGATGATGACAGGCCTCTACGTGACGGTGAGCCGCGGGAACCTCATCAAGAAGATCGTCGGGCTGAACCTGTTTCAAACCTCGGTCTTCATGCTCTATATCTCGATGGGCAAGATCATCGGCGGCACGGCGCCCATTCTCACCGGCGACCCGGACACCGTCTATTCGAACCCGCTGCCTCACGTCCTCATACTCACCGCCATCGTTGTCGGCATCGCCACGACGGCGCTCGCGCTCGCGCTTGTCATCCGCATTAGCGAGACCTTAGGCACGGTCGAGGAAGACGACATTCTGAAAATGGAGCATGAGATGGACTTCGGCGTGCGCAAGCCCGGTGGAGGCAGCCGCTGATGCTCGATATTATTGTAACCAATCTGCCCGCGCTGCAGGTGGTGGTGCCGCTCGTCGCGGCCCCCGTCTGCGCGATGCTCGGCCGGGGCGACCGTTCCTGGGCATTCGCCACGCTCGTATCGTTTCTGACCTTTGCGATTTCCGTGTCGCTTTTCGTCGCGGCCTATGGCGGAGAACCGATCTCCTATGAGATGGGCGGCTGGGCACCGCCGATCGGCATCGAATACCGCATCGATGTCCTGAATGCGTTCGTTCTGATGATCGTGTCGGGCATCGCCGCGCTCGTGATGCCCTATGCCCGCCGCAGCGTGGCTTCGGAAATTCCGGCGGAGCGCCAGGCCTTCTTCTACACGGCCTTCCTCCTCTGTCTCACCGGCCTGCTCGGCGTGACAATCACCGGAGACGCCTTTAACGTCTTCGTCTTCCTCGAAATTTCGTCGCTTTCGACTTATGCCCTCGTTGCATCCGGCGCGTGGCGCAACAAGCGCGCGCTGACGGCTGCCTACAATTACCTGATCATGGGTACGGTCGGCGCCACCTTCTTCGTCATCGGCATCGGCATGCTCTACATGATAACGGGCACGCTCAACATGGCCGACCTCGCCGTGCGGATCGCCGAACATGGCGACAGCCGGACGCTACGCATGGGCTTCGTCTTCATTTTCATCGGCATCGGGCTGAAGCTGGCCATGTTCCCGCTGCACCTCTGGCTGCCCAATGCCTACAGCTTCGCTCCGTCCGCCGTAACGTCCTTCATCGCGGCAACGGCAACGAAAGTCGCGGTCTACGTTCTCCTGCGCTTCATGTTCACCGTCTTCGGCTTCGACTATGCCTTCCAGGCGTCGACGCTCGAAAATGTGCTTCTTCCCGTGGCCATTGTTGCAATGTTCGCGGCATCGCTCGTCGCCATCTTCCAGGACGACCTCAAGCGCATGCTCGCCTATTCGAGCATTGCGCAGATCGGCTACATGCTTCTCGGCCTCGCCTTCCTGACGCATACGGGGCTCGTCGCAACCATCGTTCATCTCTTCAACCACGCCGTAACCAAAGGCGCGCTCTTCATGGTCGCCGGCTGTTTTGTCCTCTCCGCCGGCACGAGTTCGATATCCAGTCTTCGCGGCGTCGGACGCGACATGCCGTGGACGACGGCTGCCTTCGTTGCCGGCGGCTTGAGCCTGATCGGCCTTCCGCTGACGGTTGGCTTCATCAGCAAATGGTATCTGGTGCAGGCATCGCTCGAACTCGGCTGGTGGCCCGTGGCACTCCTCATCATGGGCT
Source organism: Parvibaculum sp. (assembly GCA_014359855.1). Classification (GTDB taxonomy): domain Bacteria; phylum Pseudomonadota; class Alphaproteobacteria; order Parvibaculales; family Parvibaculaceae; genus Parvibaculum. Next base: position 4,486 of record JACIYQ010000232.1, on the reverse strand, counting down.
CTTCGCTCCTCGCGGTCATCTATGTCTGGCGCGTCGTCGAGGCGGCGTATCTTCAGCCCGCCCCGGAGGGAGTTATCCGCCGCGAGGCGCCGCTCTCGATGCTTGTGCCGGCCTGGATACTGGTTGGCCTTTCGATCTGGTTCGGCATCGATGCGTCGCTCACGACGACCGCAGCAAGCCGCGCCGCCGATACGCTTATCGGTTCATCTCAAATTCTCTGGCAGGAGTAAGTCGCAATGACCGATGCGAACGCCCTCCTCCTCGCCCTCGCGATCCCCACCATCGCCACGTTCCTGATCGCGGCGTCCGGCAGCCGCCCGAACATCCGCGACGGCATAAGCGTTGTGGCTTCTATCGCCACCTTCGCCGTCGTCCTGCGCCTCCTCGAATCCATCATGGCAGGCGCGCGCCCTTCGGTGACGCTGGTCGAGGTGATGCCCGGCCTCGTGATCAACTTCTCGATCGAGCCGCTCGGCATGCTCTTCGCGACGGTCGCTTCGGGGCTGTGGATCGTGACGGCGATCTACTCGATCGGCTATATGCGCGGCGCACACGAGAAGAAACAGACGCGCTTCTATATCTGTTTTGCACTGGCCATCGCCGCGGCACTCGCCATCGCTTTTTCCGGTAATCTCTTCACGCTCTTCATCTTCTATGAAGTGCTGACGCTCTCGACTTATCCTCTCGTCGCCCACAAGGAAACGCCGGAGGCCCGCGCCGGTGCGCGCGTCTATCTCGGCATCCTGATGACCACGTCGATCCTCTTTCTGCTGGTTGCCGTCATCTGGACATGGAGCCTCACCGGCACGATGGAGTTCCGTGCGGGCGGTATTCTCGAGGGGAACATCGACCCGGTCTTCGTTCCGTTCCTGCTGGCGCTCTTCGCCTTCGGCATCGGCAAGGCGGCACTCATGCCTTTCCATCGCTGGCTGCCCGCCGCAATGGTCGCACCGACACCCGTAAGCGCGCTGCTCCATGCCGTGGCCGTGGTGAAGGCCGGCGTTTTCACCATGCTCAAGGTCGGCACCTATATCTTCGGCGTCGGCTTCCTCGGCAGGACCGGCGCCTCCGAATGGCTTGTCTGGCTTGCCGCCGCAACGATCCTGATCGCCTCCATCGTTGCCCTCACCAAGGACGACCTGAAGGCGCGGCTCGCCTATTCGACGGTCAGCCAACTATCCTACATCACCCTCGGCATGGCTCTCGCAAACCAGATGGGCATCATCGGCGGCTCGATGCACATCGTCATGCACGCGATGGGTAAGATCACGCTCTTCATGTGCGCGGGCGCGATCTACGTAGCCGCGCACAAGACGAAAGTGAGCGAGCTCGACGGCCTCGGTCGCAAGATGCCCCTCACCTTCATCGCCTTTACCATCGCCTCGCTCAGCATCATCGGCCTGCCACCCTTTGGCGGCGCGTGGAGCAAGTGGTATCTCCTGCTCTCCGCGGCGGATGCCGGACAACTTGTCATCATCGGTGTGCTGATGCTGAGTTCGCTGCTCAACGTCGCCTATCTTCTCTCCATTCCGGCGCGCGCCTTCTTCGCGCCGCCGAGAGGACAGATGGCGCATTCGCTTGGCGCCGCGGCTTCGCCCTCGAAAGGGTGGGAGGAAGCGCCCCTCTTCTGCCTCGTGCCGATCTGCCTCACCGCATTGGGCTGCATCGTGCTCTTCTTTGCCATCGGCGGCATTTACGAATACCTGCTCAGCATCCCGATTTTGCCGGAGACCGCGCCATGACCAATCATCCGAACGGCAAGACCGAGGGCATGCCGCCGCTTGCGCGCCTCCTCTCGGGCTTCGACAAACCGCGCAATGTCACGCGTTTGTTCTATCTGCTGCTCGCTGTCTGCATCGCGCTTGGCCTCGCCGACTTCCTCTATCACAAGCACGGTTATTTCGCGGTCGAAGAGTTTCCGGCGATCTATGGTCTCTTCGGCTTCGTCGCCTATGCGGCGGTCATCTTTCTCGCCAAAGGTCTACGTCTCATCATCAGGCGTCCGGAGGACTACTACGAGCCCTTCGCCATAGACACGGAAGACGAGCGTGCCGCCGGAAGCGACCCGGAAGCGACGGGAGGCAAACCGCATGCCTGAGATCGGAACTCCCGCTCTTGTCTATATGGTTGCAGCACTGATCGTACCATTCGTGCGCCCGGCGACGCTCCGTCAGATCCTGTTGCTTGCGGTTCCGGTGCTCGGGCTGCTCACGTTCTGGCAGTTGCCCTACGGGACCTATGGCACCTTCAACCTGATGAACATGCACGTCGGCCTCATGCGGCTGGACGCGCTATCTTATGTTTTCGGGCTGATCTTCTCTCTCGCCGCTTTCCTCGCCCTGCTTTATGCTTGGCATGTGCGCGACACCGTTCAACAGGTCGCGACGCTGCTCTATGCGGGCGCCGGGCTCGGCGCGGTTTTCGCGGCGGACCTTGTTACGCTCTTCGTCTTCTGGGAAGGCACGGCCATCGCCTCGGTCTTCCTGATATGGGCGCGCAGGACAGAGGGTGCCTATGCAACAGGCATGCGCTATCTCATCATGCAGGTCGGCTCGGGCGTCATCCTGCTGGCGGGTATCGTCCTGTTCTATCGGGAGACCGGCTCGATCGCCTTTTCAAGGATGGACCTCGAAAGTCCGGCCACATGGGCGATCTTCCTGGCCTTCGGCATCAAATGCGCTTTCCCTCTCCTTCACAACTGGCTGCAGGATGCCTATCCGGCAGCCACTATAACCGGGACAGTGACGCTTTCAGCTTTCACAACCAAGCTTGCGGTCTATGCGCTCGCACGTGGTTTTCCCGGCACCGAGCTTCTCATCTATATCGGCGCCACGATGACGCTCTTTCCCGTCTTCTTCGCTGCCGTCGAAAACAACTTGCGCCGCGTGCTTGCCTACAGCCTGAACAACCAGCTTGGCTTCATGGTCGTTGGTGTCGGCATCGGCACCCCGCTCGCGCTCAACGGCACGGTCGCGCATGCCTTCTGTCACATCCTCTATAAGGCGCTGCTTTTCATGAGCGTGGGCGCCGTGATGTACCGGACCGGAACCAGCAAGGCGTCCGAACTCGGCGGTCTCTACAAGTCCATGCCGCTCACGATGATCTTCTGCGTCGTCGGTGCCATGTCGATCTCCGCCTTTCCGCTTTTTTCAGGCTTCATCTCGAAGAGTCTGATCCTCTCGGCGAGCGCCGATACGGGGCATTTCTTCGTCTGGCTCGCACTTGTCGTCGCCTCGGTCGGCGTGCTCGAACATTCGGGCATCAAAATTCCATACTTCACTTTTTTCGCGCATGACGCAGGCCATCGCGTGAAGGAAGCGCCGTTCCACATGCTGCTTGCCATGGGCATCACAGCCGCCCTCTGCATCGGCCTCGGTGTCTTCCCGTCGCTTCTCTACGGCATCCTGCCCTACGCGGTGGACTACACGCCCTACACGGTCACGCACGTCGTCACCCAGCTCCAGTTGCTGCTCTTCGCCGGCCTCGCCTTTGCCGTGCTCATTCGCACGGGGCTCTACCCGGCGGAAATCCGTTCAGTGAACCTCGACTTCGACTGGACCTATCGCCGCTTGCTGCCGGCGGCCCTATCGGGTGTCGCCTATCTCGTCCAGGGCACATGGCGGTTCGCCTCGCGTATCGTCATGGGACGCGTGGACAGTCTGATCGCAGGCGTCTACCGGGCGCATGGACCGCAAGGCCCGCTCGCGCGCACATGGCCAACGGGCTCCATGGTGCTGTGGATCGCGGTGCTTCTGGGTATGACGCTGGTGCTTGCCTACATATAATGTTCGGATGAAGCGCCACCGCGCGCGCCGGAAGCCAAACCAGGAAGGAGACGCCCCATGGAAATGTCAGGCGAATACAGGATTCCGGCCCCGCGCGAGGAAGTCTGGGCGGCGCTCAACGATCCTGACGTTCTGCAGAGGTCGATCCCCGGTGCCGAATCCGTCACCAAGGTCGCCGACGACGAGTTCGAAGCTGTCGCCAAGGCGAAGGTCGGTCCGGTGAGCGCCCGCTTCAAGGGCAAGGTAAAGCTCACCGACATCGACCCGCCAAACGGCTACACGATTTCCGGCGAGGGCAATGGCGGCGCGGCTGGCTTCGCGAAGGGCTCAGCGAAAGTCTCTCTCACCGAGGCCGATGGCGGCACGCTCCTCTCCTACACCGTCAGCGCACAGGTCGGCGGCAAGCTCGCCCAGATCGGCCAGCGCTTCATCGACTCCACCGCTTCGCGCATGTCGCAGGAATTTTTCGACAATTTCTCGCAGCTCGCAGGCGGTAGCCGCGTCGAACCGGCTACATCCGGGACGCCCGAACTCATCGACGAAATGGAGCACGGCATCCCCACCAAGTCGCCGGATTACGATGCCATTTCGCCAACCGGCGTGCCGCTCGTGCCGGATGAGGAGGCTGGCATGAGTTTCTCGCCCTGGCTCTGGGCGCCCCTGCTGATAATTGCCCTCATTTTGCTGGTTTGGTTCATCGG
>JACIYQ010000231.1 GCA_014359855.1 Parvibaculum sp. | reverse complement strand
ACCGCAGGGGGATGAATCTCTGGAAAGCAGGCCAGACGCGATAATCTGGTCTCACCGAAGGGCGTAAGCGGCGAGCCTCGTTTTGGTTCGACGCGAAATCTCTCAGGTTCAGCGACAGAGTGGGGCGCCGCAGGCGGAGCAATCCGCCGAGTGGCGGTCCATCTCGATTCGCATTTGTTTCCCCGAGCGGGGAAGAACCTGGAAGTCCAATGTCGGAACCCGCCGCCGGTCCCCTGAAGACGACGCCCCTTCACGCACTCCACGTCGAGCTCGGCGCGAAGATGGTGCCTTTCGCGGGCTATGACATGCCGGTGCAATATCCCTCCGGCGTACTGGCCGAACATCTGCATACCCGCGAGGCCGTCGGCCTCTTCGACGTGTCGCATATGGGGCAAGCCTGGCTCGAAGGTCCGGACCATGGCGCCGTTGCCGCCGCGCTCGAGGCGCTTGTGCCAGGCGACATCCGCGATCTCGCCCCCGGCGCGATCCGCTATACGCTTCTCCTGAACGGGAAGGGCGGCATCCTCGACGACCTCATGGTCACGCGAACGAAAAAGGACGGCGTTCTGTTTCTCGTCGTGAACGCGGCCTGCAAGGATGCCGACTTCGCCCATATCGAAAAACATCTGCCGGCCAGCATCGCGCTTCGCCGCATCGAGGATCGTGCGCTGATCGCGTTGCAGGGACCGAAGGCCGTGGATGTCTTCGCGCGCTTTGCGCCGGACGCCGCGGATCAGGCTTTCATGACCGGCAGGGAAATGGATGTCGCCGGCCTTCCCTGCATCGTCAGCCGCTCCGGCTACACGGGCGAGGACGGTTACGAAGTCTCCGTCGCCGAAAAGGATGCGGTGGCGCTCACAAAAAAGCTCCTCGGCGAAGCGGAGGTGAAGCCCATCGGGCTCGGCGCGCGGGATTCGCTGCGCCTCGAAGCCGGGCTCTGCCTCTATGGCCACGATATCGACGAGACGACGACGCCGGTCGAAGGCGCGCTCACCTGGACGATTTCGAAACGCCGCCGCGAGGAAGGAAACTTCCCCGGCGCGAAGATCATTCTGGATCAGATCGCGAATGGCGTATTGCGAAAGCGCGTGGGCCTTTTGCCGGAGGGCAAGGCGCCTGCCCGCGAGGGCACGGAGATCACCGACGGGTCTGGAAAGACGATCGGCATTGTGACGAGCGGCGGCTATGGACCGAGCGTCGGCGGCCCGATCGCGATGGGATATGTCGAGGCCGGATTTGCGAAGGTCGATACGGGCGTCGAACTGATGGTACGGGGGAAGGGGCGTCCGGCGAAGGTCGCGGCGATGCCCTTCGTGACGAAACGTTTTCACAAGCCGGGCAAATGAGGCCTTGCGGCTGCTAACAGGAACCAGGGGATTGGCATGAGCGATATTCGCTATACGGATCAACACGAATGGGTGCGCGTCGATGGCGACATCGCGACCATTGGCATCACCGACTACGCGCAGGAGCAGCTTGGCGACGTTGTTTTCGTCGAGCTGCCGGAAGTCGGCAAGGAACTGGCCGCTGGCGACGAAGCGGCGGTGGTCGAAAGCGTCAAGGCCGCGAGCGAAGTCTATTCGCCCGTGAGCGGCGAGGTTGTCGACGTGAATGGCGACATCGAGACGACGCCCGCCGGCGTCAACGAAGACGCGATGGGCGATGGCTGGTTCGTGAAGCTCCGCCTTTCCGACCCCGCCGAGCTCGACAAGCTTATGGACGAAGCCGCCTACAATGAATTTGTGGAAAGCCTCCAGTAGGGCTCCACTAAACCAACCGCCATCCTCCGAAAGGACTGAGCGATCATGCGTTATCTGCCCCTGACCGAAACCGACCGGCGCGAAATGCTGGGCGTCATCGGCGCGAAAGGCATCGACGAATTGTTCCGCGACGTGCCGGAAAGCGCGCGCCGCGATGGCTTGGTGGACCTGCCGCGCCGGAAGGGCGAGCTTGAGGTCGAACGCATTTTCGAACGCATGGCGGCGAAGAATGTGGCCGCGGGCAGCGTTCCCTTCTTCGTGGGCGGCGGCGCCTATCGCCATCACGTGCCGGCAACGGTGGATCATCTGATCCAGCGTTCGGAGTTTTTGACCTCCTACACGCCTTATCAGCCGGAAATCTCGCAAGGCACGCTGCAATATCTCTTCGAGTTCCAGACCCAGGTCGCGATGATCACCGGCATGGATGTGGCGAACGCCTCCATGTATGACGGTTCGACCGGTTGCGGCGAGGCCGTGCTGATGGCGCATCGCGTGACGAAGCGGCGCAAGGCTGTGCTCTCCGGTACGCTTCATCCCCAATATGCGGCCGTCGTTCGCAACCTGTCGGATTTCGCGGACTATCAGGTCGAGACCATGCCGCCCGCGCTGCCGGGGACGAGCGAGGACATCATCTCGCATATCACGGACGAGACGAGCTGCGTTGTCGTGCAGACGCCCGGCTTCTTCGGTGAACTGCACGATCTCAGGCCGATCGCTGAAGCGGCCCATGCAAAAGGCGCGCTGCTGATTGCCGTGGTTCCGGAGATCGTCTCGCTGGGCGCCGTGACGCCGCCCGGCGAGATGGGCGCCGACATCGTGGTCGGCGAGGGCCAGTCGATCGGCAACGGCCTCAATTTCGGCGGACCTTATGTCGGCCTCTTCGCCACGCGCGAGAAATATGTCCGCCAGATGCCGGGCCGCCTCTGCGGCGAGACGGTGGATGCGGATGGTAAGCGCGGCTATGTGCTGACGCTTTCGACGCGCGAACAGCATATCCGCCGCGAAAAGGCGACGTCGAACATCTGCACCAATTCCGGGCTGTGCTGTCTTGCCTTCACGATTCACATGTCGCTTCTCGGCGAGGACGGGTACGGCCAGCTTGCGCGCATCAACCACGCGGCGGCGGTGAAGCTTGCCGAGCGTCTTGCGGCGGTGCCGGGCGTCGAAATTCTGAACAAGGCCTTCTTCAATGAATTCACGATGCGCCTGACCAGGCCGGCGGCGGACGTCGTCGACGCGCTGGCGGAGAAAGGCGTGCTGGGCGGCGTGCCCGCGTCGCGGCTGCTGCCGGGCGTGGCGGAGGTCGAAGACCTTCTCATCGTCGCTTCGCCGGAAATCCCTACGGATGCGGATCGCGCGGCCTATGCGGCGGCGCTGAAGGAGGTGCTCTAGATGTCCGGCATGAACAAGCAGGGCCGTCCGACGTCAAT
>JACIYQ010000230.1 GCA_014359855.1 Parvibaculum sp. | reverse complement strand
TCGCCGAAGGACACGCCGCCGATCAGGAGCGCCATCGAGAGCTTGTTGTATTTGCCATAGGTCTCGAAGTTCTCGGCGACCTGCGCGGCAAGTTCGCGCGTCGGCTCCAGAATGAGCGAGCGCGGCATGCGTGCCCGGGCGCGGCCCCGCGACAGCTTGTCGATCATCGGCAGCGTGAAGGACGCCGTCTTGCCGGTGCCGGTCTGCGCGATGCCGAGCACGTCGCGCCCGGCAAGAACGCAGGGAATGGCTTGCGCCTGGATAGGCGTCGGTTCGGTGTAGCCGGTTTCAGCTACAGCTTTCAGTACCTCTGGCGCGAGGCCGAGTTCGTCGAATGTCATTAAGGAAGCCCTGTACACCGTTGATGCGCTGCCCGTGGTGGCCCACTTTCAGGGCCGTGGACGGAGCCTCCGCGAACGGATCGGGGAGGGAGAGCAGCTACGAGCGCGTTGTTCTGCGGCCGCGCGAATCCGCTAAAGATGAGCGGACCATAGGGATAATCGGCAAATTGTCAACAGAACCCGCAGTTTTCCTGTGGTTGGCAGGCATCGGAGCCGGTTCCCGCTCCGGATTGCGCGCGGATGTGATCAAAACGGCTCACATGGCGGCGGTAAATTCGTGCTTCGCGACCGTCCGTCACGACATTCGTTTCCGCAACATTAAGGCTTTCGGCGCACCTTCGATACGGAAAGAAAGGATTGTTTCAGGCCGGTCATGACCGATGCACCGCTGAAAGATATGCAGCCGGAAGACCCGGGTCGCGGCGATCGCGCGGGAAAGAACCGCCGTGGGCCGCTCTCGCGGCTCAATCGTCTGCTCGGCAGACTGGGTCCGGTCATGGCATCGCTTCTGCTGACGGCTGTGGCGGTCGTCTTTTCCAGCCTGTTCAACTGGGTCCTGGGCGAAATCGGCCTGATCGACTTCGATCTGCGGATTCTGGAAGCTACGGCCATTGTGACCGTGCTGGTTGGCCTTCCTATCATCGTTTATGCGCAGATAACGATCCAGGCGCTGAACGGCTCCCGCCGCGCTCTGCGCCAGATGACGGAGCGCCTCGCCTGGGCATTGGACAATGCCGAGCGCGCCAACGAGGCGAAGTCGCATTTCCTCGCCAACATGAGCCACGAACTGCGGACGCCGCTCAACGCAATCATCGGCTTCTCGGATATTCTCCGCAATCAGCGCTTCGGAGAGATGGGAAATCCGCGTTACAGGGAATATGCCACCGACATCAACGAAAGCGGTATGCACCTTCTAAGCATCATCAACGACATCTTGGATCTGTCGAAGATCGAAGCAGGAAGCGCAAGCACCGTCGGCGAGACGGAGTTTGACGTCGATGCGGTCATCGAAAGCGCTGAACACATGGTGCGCATGTTGGCCGAACGCGGCAACGTCGTGCTCTTCGTCCAGAAGCCGGAAATGAGCGTCCACCTGATCGGTGTGGAACGTATGGTCAGGCAGATACTCGTCAATATACTTTCCAATGCCGTGAAGTTCACCGGCACGGGCGGCGTCGTCTCCTTGACGGCATCGCTGAGAAGCAATGGCAGTTTCGCCGTCTCCATATCCGACACCGGGATCGGTATGTCGCCGGAGGACGTGAAGCTGGCCTTGACGCCGTTCGGTCAAGCGGACAACTCGCTGTCGCGCAAGCATGCGGGCACTGGCCTCGGCCTGCCGCTCGCCAAGGCGATGATGGAGCTTCACAACGGCCAGTTGATGGTTCGCAGCGCGCCCGGAAGGGGCACCACCGTCATTCTTGTCTTTCCTGCCGAACGTGTGGCAGGCGTGACCCGTCGGGAATCCGTCGCACAGGTTTCCTGACGGACGCAACTCCGCGTCAGATATCGAGGTCGTGCGCGAAGGCTGCGTGTTCCTGAATGAACTGGAACCTCAGTTCAGCCTTGTTCCCCATCAGCCGTTCGACGGCACTGCTCGTTTCCTTGATGTCGGCTTCCGGCACCACAACGCGCATCAGCGTGCGTTTTCCGCGCGCCATGGTTGTCTCCTTGAGCTGCGCGGGCATCATTTCGCCAAGCCCCTTGAAGCGGCTCACCTCGATCTTGCCCTTGCCGGTAAACTCCTTCTTCAGAAGCTCGTCCTTGTGCGCATCGTCGCGCGCATAGAGTGTCTTGCCGCCCTGCGTCAGCTTGTAGAGCGGCGGCACTGCCATATAAAGATGCCCGTTGGCGATGAGCTTCGGCATCTCGCGATAGAAGAAGGTGATGAGCAGCGACGCGATATGGGCACCGTCCACGTCGGCATCGGTCATGATGATGACCTTGTCGTAGCGCAATTCTTCGTCGCGGTAATGCGAACCGGGCCGCACGCCGAGTGCCTGCATGAGGTCTGAAATCTGCTGGCTTTGCGCGAGCTTTGCGCCGCTCGCGCTGGCGACGTTCAGAATCTTGCCCCTGAGCGGCAGAATGGCCTGGGCCGCGCGGTCGCGCGCCTGTTTCGCCGAGCCACCGGCGCTATCGCCCTCGACCAGAAAGATTTCCGAACCTTCCGCCGCCGACTGGCTGCAATCGGCAAGCTTGCCGGGCAGTCTGAGCTTCCGCGTCGCCGTCTTGCGGGCAACGTCCTTTTCCTGCCGCCGCCGCAGGCGATCGTCGGCCCGGTCGATCGTCCATTCGAGCAGCTTGTTCGCTTGCTGTGGTGCCGCAGTCAGCCAGTGATCGAAATGGTCGCCGATGGCGCGCTCGACAAGCCGCTGTGCCTCGGCGCTCGCGAGCTTTTCCTTCGTCTGGCCCTGGAATTCCGGCTCGCGGATGAAGACGGAAAGCATGGCGCCGGCCGTGCTGAGCACGTCGTCGGCCTGTATCTGCGCGGCCTTCTTGTTGCCTACAAGGTCGCCATAGGATTTCAGACCCTTGGTCAGTGCCGCGCGAAGCCCGGCTTCATGCGTGCCGCCTTCGGCGGTCGGCACCGTGTTGCAGTAGGAGTTGAGGAAGCCGTCGCCACCGCCGAACCAGGCAATTGCCCATTCGACCGAACCGTGGCTCCCGGCGCGCGATACCTTTCCCGTGAAGGGCTCGGCCGTCACCGTGTCGTAGCCATTGATCGACGTCTTGAGATAATCGACCAGCCCGCCCGGAAAATGCAGGACGTCGTTTGCGGGCGTGTCGTCCTTTTCGCCAATGAGGGATGGTGCGCAGTTCCACCGGATTTCCACGCCACCGAAGAGATAGGCTTTCGACCGCGCCATCTTGTAGAGACGCTTCGGCACGAAATGCGCGCCCTTGCCGAATATCTCCCCATCCGGATGGAAGGTGATCTTCGTACCGCGCCGGTTCTGTACCCGGCCCTTGTTTTCGAGCTTTGTCTTCGCCGCGCCGCGTGAATAGGACTGCGTGTAGAGCGTCTGGTCTCGTGCGACCTCGACCTCGAAGCGATCCGACAGCGCATTCACGACCGAAATGCCTACGCCGTGCAGGCCGCCCGACGTCTCATAGGCCTTGCCGCCGAACTTGCCGCCCGAATGCAGCGTTGTGAGGATGACTTCCAGCGCCGACTTGTTCTTGAATTTCGGATGCGGGTCCACCGGAATGCCGCGCCCGTTGTCGGCGACGGTCAGGCTCCCGTCTTCCTCAAGCGCGACGTCGATCCAGTTGGCGTGGCCGGCCACCGCTTCGTCCATCGAATTGTCAAGGACTTCGGCAAAGAGATGATGCAGCGCCTTCTCGTCCGTACCGCCGATATACATGCCCGGCCGCCTGCGCACCGGCTCCAATCCTTCAAGGACTTCGATATCCTTGGCCGAATAGCTGTCGTCTTTGGCGCCTTCTCCCTTGGGCACAACCTTGCGCGCCTTCGCGGCGGGCTTTGGAGCGCTCGCGGCGGCGGAGAAAAGATCTTCGGTATCGTCGGATTTGCTCGTCTTGCGGGCGGCCATGAACTCGGAACTTTGAAGAAGAGAATCAGCGGGATTGTAAGGCGGGCAGGGGCACGCGCCAATGTTGGCGCTTTATAGCCGATCATCGGGGCAGGGGCGAGCTAAGCGGGAGATTTGCCCTCTTCGCCGGATATGCCACAGTCTCCCATCGTTATTGAGCCGGGGAGGCACCGGATATGTCCGTCACCATTTCGTCGCCATTGACGCTGCCTTGCGGCGCCACGTTGAAAAACCGTCTTGCAAAAGGGGCTATGACCGAAGGTCTCGGCGATCCGTTCAATCGGGCGACAGGTGGCCATGTCCGCCTCCGCCGGCGCTGGGCGGAAGGCGGGGCAGGGATGCTCCTTACCGGTAACGTCCAGGTCGACCGGAGCTATCTCGAACGTCCCGGCAATGTCGCGATCGACGGGGTGCAATCGAACGAGGCGATTGCAGCGCTGCGTGAATACGCAAAGGCCGGTACGGCGAACGACACTCATCTCTGGATGCAGATTTCCCATTCCGGTCGCCAGACCCCGGCCTCGGTGAACAAGGAGCCGGTCGGTCCCTCCGGCAAGGCGCTCGACATGCCCGGCGCGCAGTTCGGCAAGCCTCGCGCGCTTACCGGGGCGGAGATCGGGGATGTCATCGCCCGCTTTGCCCATGCCGCTGCCGTCGCGCGCGATACGGGCTTCACCGGCGTGCAGATTCACGGCGCCCATGGCTATCTCATTTCCGAGTTCCTTTCGCCCGACGTGAACACGCGTACCGACGAATGGGGCGGCACCTACGAGCAGCCGCGCCTCGTCGGTCTCGACGACATGACGCTTCATCCCGAGAAGGCGGAGGTTCGCCGTGAGAGTACCATTGCCCGGGAGGCCTACTTCCTCGAATACGCAAAGGACATTCGCGCGGTCGTGAAAATGCCTCTCATGGTCACGGGTGGTTTTCGCACACTCGCGGGCATGAACGCCGCGCTCGGCAGCGGCACCATGGATGTCGTCGGCATCGCGCGTCCGCTCCGTGTAGACCCTGCCATCCCGGCGAAGCTTTTGTCCGGCGTGGCGAAGGAAACGCCTGCCCATGAAAAGACGCTTCGCCTGGGGCCAGGCATTCTCGGCCCCCATAGCCCGATCAATCTCCTCAAAGCCCTGAACGGCAGGGGCCAGCAGGGCAGGTTCTGTCTCCAGCTCTTGCGGATGGGGGAGGGCAAGGATCAGGATCCGAAAAGAGGCGTCTTCTCCGCCTTCCGGAACTATGCGAAGAACGAGGCGCGTGCCGCCGCATCCCTGCAGCGTTGAGGCCGGACATGGATCGCGTTGAAGGGCACAGCATCGGCTTCGGCCGTCGTCAGGTCGCGGGCTGGCTCCTTGGGCCCGCGCTTCTTCTCCTTACTTTCGTTCTGCCTGCTCCCGAAGGCCTGAACGAGCTTGGCTGGCGCGTGGCGGGGGTCGCCGGGCTCATGGCGGTCTGGTGGATCGCCGAGCCGATCCCCATTCCGATAACGTCGCTTCTGCCGATGGTTCTCTTTCCGCTCCTCGGCATCGTCGAGATCAAGGCCGCTGCCGCGCCCTACGCGCATCCGATCATCTATCTCTTCTTCGGCGGGTTTCTGATTGCGCTGGCGATGGAACGATGGAATCTGCATCGGCGGATCGCCCTCGGCCTTGTGGGCATCATGGGCACGCAGCCTACACGCATCGTCGGCGGCTTCATGGTTGCGGCCGCTTTCCTCAGCATGTGGGTCAGCAACACGGCGACGGCATTGATGATGCTCCCCATCGCGCTCTCCGTCACGGCGCTCCTGGAGGCGCAGGCCGCGAGCGAGGAAGACAAGCAACATGCGGCGACCTTCTCGCTCGTGCTCTTGCTGGCTGTTGCCTATGGTGCCACCATCGGCGGTCTCGGCACGCTGATAGGCACGCCGCCCAACGCACTTCTCGCTGCCTTTCTCAGCCAGACCTACGACGTTCGCATCGGATTTGGCGAATGGATGCTCATAGGTGTGCCCACGGTGATCGTCGGCGTGCCGGTAGCATGGTTCTTGATGACGCGCGTGATCTTTCGCCTGAAGGGCATGGAAATCCCGGGTGCGTCGGAGGCGATCGTGCGGGAGCGGGGCAAGCTCGGCCCCATCTCTGCGTCGGAGGCGAAGGTCGCCATCATCTTCGCGCTGACGGCGCTCGGCTGGATATCGCAGCCTCTGCTGGCAGGTTTCTTTCCCTTCATCACCGACACCGGAATTGCACTTCTCGGCGGCTTTCTTCTCTTCATCGTCCCCGTCGATATCCGCAGAGGCGAGTTCCTGATGAACTGGGAAACCGCGAAGCGCGCGCCCTGGGACGTCTTCCTGCTTTTCGGCGGTGGGCTGAGCCTGGCAAGCGCCATCGAGAGGCACGGCGTTGCCGAGTGGATCGGCACGCTCTTCTCGGGCGCAGAGGCGATCCCCGTCCTTCTTCTCGTTGCGCTCGTCTGTGCGCTCATCCTCATGCTCACCGAACTGACGAGCAACACGGCAACGGCGGCAACCTTCCTGCCGGTCATCGCCGCGGTCGCCATCACCATCGGCGAGAACCCGCTGCTTCTGCTCGTGCCCGCCGCCATGGCGGCGAACTGCGCCTTCATGCTGCCGGTTGGCACACCGCCAAACGCCATCGTCTTCGGTAGCGGCCGCATTCCCCTGCCGCAAATGGCGAAAGCGGGCTTGTGGCTCAACGTCACCTTCGTCGTGTTGATCGTCGCGATGGTCTATGTCCTCGGGCCTCTGGTCTTCGGCATCGAGCAGGGCGTCCTGCCGGACTGGGCGACGAACATGCCGTCGGCCTGAACGCGCGCAAACTTGCCACGCGCCTGAACGTCTCATGCGATGATGAAAAGGAAGGCATCGGATTTTTGAACCAACGCAACCCCGCTCAAACGGAAGCCCCGGATTTCCTGTCGGGCGTTCCTTGCGGGGTTGCTTATGGAAGTGCTGCTTGCACTCGCCCGTGCTGAAGAGCCGGGCTTATCTCCATTGCCTTTTTGCCTGTGCACTCAATCAACGCGGCCAGGGCGTCAGACTGTCTTTGCGCTTTTCCCTTGGCCTATAAGATTTGCTGACCGGCCGCGCCTGTGAACGGTATCAGGACTTGGCTATGTCTCTTGATCGTCCTTCATTTTACTGGAAGGCGAACTGCGTCGGTGGAGCCATCTTCTTAAACCTCCTCCTTCGTTAGACAGGAAAAGGCTACGCCCGAATGAGAGAGGAGGTCAACTGGAATAGACGTTTCCGTAATTCCATATGAGTCAGGCCTGTTGACCGATGTAAGTTAAGTCCGTAGACGGAGGGAGTTGGCGTTCCCGTGCTTGACGCTTGTGGCTTCTGCCGCCACGCCCGGCCAAACAAGAACGAATTCACGAAGGGAGAAGCGATGTGGCTTCGTCAGGCAGCGCTCGTTGCGCCTGAACGCGACCCGGTGGTCAACCAGTTGAAAAAAAGTCCTCGGGATCGAGACCGCTTACAACGATCCTGAAGTCGGCATATTCGGATTGATCAATGCCGTCATGCCGGTCGGCGGTGAGTTCCTCGAAGTCGTGACGCCGGTGAAGGACGATGCATCGGCGTTACGCTATCTTCACCGGCGCGGCGGCGAAGCAGGCTACATGCTCATCTTCGAAGTGAAGGATGCAAAGGCGCACCGGACACGCGTGCTTGGCCTCGGCGCACGCCAGATTGCCGCGCTCGACAAGCGTTACGTCTTTACGCATTTCCATCCCGGTGATTTTGGCGGCGTGCTCACCTCGATCGATTCCGTCACCGGTGCCGGCAACTGGTTCGATCGCGACAGCGACTGGCCGCCTGCGGGACCGGTTTGGCGCAACGCGAAGAGCACGAATGCGAAGGCCATTCTTGGCGCTTCCGTGCAGACGAAGGCGCCGGCGGCGCTCGCCGCGCGTTGGGGTGAGCTGCTCGGCGTAAAGGTGGAAGAAGGGGACCTCGGTCCCGAATTGCGCCTCGCGCGCGGCTTCGTGCGTTTCGTCGCGCCGGTGGACGAAGATGGCACCGGCGTGATCGGCCTCGACATCGCGATGGCAGATCCCGGGAGGGCGCTTGCAGAGGCAGCAAAGCTCGGCCTGCCCGTCAGCGGCAATGCCGTCGGCATCTGTGGCGTTCGCTTCAATTTGCGAAAGGGATGAGGGACGAGAGGGGAGTGGTACGGCAACTAGGACGGTTAGCCTCGTCGCTGGTTCAGTATTTTCTCATAACCTTCTAGAAATGCTTGTCTTTGCGGGCAATCCTTCATGATCGCTAGCTGGAGGACAGCATACAGTGACCAGCACTCATCATCGACATTGGTGTTAGAAAAGACGCCCTCTTTGAAAATGCTATTGCGAAATTTGAAAAGTCGGTAGACCTCTTCGTTAATCGTGTTCGAATTCAGTTCTTGAACGAAAAATCTCTGCCTCTTTTCGCCGTTGTCTCCGCCTCCGGGGAAAGAATGAACTATCGCTTCGAAAGCCAACCACATCAGGATGAACCGCTCGTGGGCGTAAGGTTGAACGAATGCTTTATCGAGCAAGAGGGAGGCTTCTTGCGGTATATTGTTTAGCTCCGTTTTCTCTATTGGAGGGTTTTCAAACAAGTTAATCGACTGGTTGTCGAAGGGGGAAGCGTACCCGATATCCGAGTAAGGGCCGGAGTCAGAATTCTCGTCCGAGAAGTGGCTCGCGAGCATAAGTTCACGTGCCGCGGGCACGCCAAATATCAATCGAATGATGTTAGCCGCTGCGATACTGTTTGAGTATTGATTGCCTCTTTCTTCGGCGTTCGTAAATCCCAGGGTAAATTTCAGATGGTTGCTCCCGGTGGGTATTCGGACTCCGTACGGGACTGACATGCACTGATCTATTTGGTAGTACCGGAGCCATCGAATCCGTTCAATTGTGTCGTCCTGCGGAATTGCCAGGGCGACATCGACGTTGCTGAAGTTGTTGATGGACAGGAGGCCCTTGATTTTTGGCAGGTCCTTCTGCTGTAGCGAGGAACTCCACATTGTCTCTTCGAAGTATCGAAAGCCAAGATGTGTCCACTCGTCGATTATCCGCTTTCTATAGTCGGTCATTCGGACGCATCCCTTTTGGGCCCGAGAAAGGTGACAATTATAGAACCAGAATATTTTGTCCGCGAAGCCCGGAAAGGGATGCGTTGGGAAGCGGCTCGCTTTGCTCGCCGGAAAACAAAAAGGCCGGAGCAATGCGCTCCGACCCTTCGTTCGTCTCATGATCCGAAGGATCAGACCGAGTAGTACATGTCGTACTCGACCGGGTGCGGCGTCATCTCGTAACGCATGCACTCTTCCCACTTCAGTTCGAGATAGGCGTCGATCTGCTCGTCGGTGAAGACACCGCCCTTCGTGAGGAACTTGCGGTCCGCATCGGCGGCCGTGAGCGCTTCGCGAAGGCTGCCCGAAACGGTCGGGATTTCCTTCAGCTCTTCCGGCGGCAGGTCGTAGAGGTTCTTGTCCATCGGCGCGCCCGGATCGATCTTGTTCTCGATGCCGTCGAGACCCGCCATCAACATCGCGGCGAAGGCGAGATAGGGGTTCGCCGTCGGATCCGGGAAACGGATTTCGATGCGCTTCGACTTCGGCGACGTGCCGTGCGGAATACGGCAGGACGCGGAGCGGTTGCGCGCCGAATAGGCGAGCAGCACCGGCGCTTCATAGCCCGGCACCAGGCGCTTGTAGCTGTTGGTGCTGGGGTTCGTGAAGGCGTTGAGCGCCTTGGCATGCTTCAGGATGCCGCCGATGTACCAGAGGCATTCCTGGCTGAGGTCGGCATACTTGTTGCCGGCGAAGAGCGCCTTGCCGTCCTTCCAGATCGACTGGTGGCAGTGCATGCCCGAGCCGTTGTCGCCGAACACCGGCTTCGGCATGAAGGTCGCCGACTTGCCGAACGCCTGCGCGACGTTATGGATCACATACTTGTAGATCTGCATGTGGTCGGCGGCCGTCGTCAGCGTCTGGAACTTCGTTCCGAGCTCATGCTGCGCGGCGGCGACTTCGTGATGATGCTTCTCGATCTTCACGCCCATCTCTTCCATGACCGTCAGCATTTCGCCGCGCAGGTCCTGGCACGAGTCGATCGGGTTGGCCGGGAAGTAGCCGCCCTTCGTGCGCGGACGATGGCCGAGATTGCCCATCTCGTAGGACGTGTCGGTGTTGGTGGGCAGTTCGATCGAGTCCACCTCGAAGCCCGTCTTGTAGGGGCTCGTGGAAAACTTCACGTCGTCGAAGATGAAGAATTCGGCTTCCGGACCGAACACGATCGTGTCGCCGATGCCGGTCGACTTCAGATAAGCCTCGGCAAGCTTCGCCGTGCCGCGCGGGTCGCGGGCATAGGGTTCGCCGGTGGACGGCTCGAGAACGTCGCAGAACACGGCGAGCGTCGTCTGAGCATAGAAGGGGTCGATCGTCGCGGTCGCCGCGTCGGGCAGCAGCACCATGTCGGATTCGTTGATCGCCTTCCAGCCGGCAATCGACGAGCCGTCGAACATCGTGCCTTCGGCCCAGAAGTCGTCATCGCAGAAGCCGATGTCGAAGGTGACGTGCTGCATCTTGCCGCGCGGGTCGGTGAAGCGCAGGTCGATGTACTTGACGTCCTTCTCCTTGATGACGTCCTGAATAGATTTGCCAGCCATTTGATCCTCTTTTCCCTGTTGTCCTTTAGGGGTTCGTTCGGGCGGGCTTTCGCCTCGCATTGATGGTTCGGTTTGTGGGTCTGCGCCGTCAGGCGCCGCGCGGGCGGGGGGTGAGTGGCCGCACGCCGGACCCGGAAGGTCGTCTTATTTGGTGGTCGTCAACTAAGCCCCCTAGATTGCCTCGGCGCCGGTTTCGCCCGTGCGGATACGGATCGAGTCCTCGATATTGGAGATGAAAATCTTGCCGTCGCCGATGCGTCCCGTGCGCGCCGCTTGCTGGATCGCTTCCACGGCCTTGGCGACCATGTCGTCGTTCAGCACGACCTCGATCTTCACTTTCGGCAGGAAGTCGACGACGTATTCGGCGCCGCGATAGAGTTCCGTATGGCCCTTCTGCCGGCCAAACCCCTTCGCCTCCGTCACGGTGATGCCCTGAAGCCCCACCTCCTGCAGCGCCTCTTTCACTTCGTCGAGCTTGAACGGCTTGATGATCGCCTCGATCTTTTTCATTCCTGACTTCCTTAATCACGGGGCTCGCCGCCCGCATCCACGTGTTAACGGAATAGCACGGCCCGTGCCAACCCGGCGCGGAACGGAAATCCCTTGAAGTTCAATGGCTTGCATCTTTTCACTTGGCAACATGCTGTCATTTTGAGCAGTATTAATGCCTATTGCATGGGCAGATTGGACAAAAAGAAGGCATCGGTATGGTGCGGCCCGTCTGCAGGCCTCCTCTCTTATCCGGTCCCGCCATTTGAGCGGAGATTGACAGCTTGTGCCATGCCCGCGACAACCGCCGCCAGGGATTTCTGTGGATAAGGCAGGGGCGCAAGGAATGCGGCCGTTGAACAGCGTTTTTTCAGGGCTCGGCACGACGATCTTCACGGTCATGTCGGCCCTCGCCGCGGAGCACGGTGCAATCAATCTCGGCCAGGGCTTCCCCGATGACGAAGGACCGGACGATGTCCGTGCGGCCGCGGCGAAGGCGATCCTCGACGGGCCGAACCAGTATCCGCCCATGATGGGCCTGCCTGCGCTCCGTCAGGCGGTCGCCGAAGCCAACAAACGCTTCTACGGTCTCAACGTCGACTGGCAGAAGGAAGTCATGGTCACCTCCGGCGCGACCGAGGCGCTGCACGATTGCCTCACGGCGCTGCTCAATCCGGGCGACGAGGCCATCATCTTCGAGCCCGCCTATGACAGCTACAGGCCGGTGATCGAGGCGGCGGGCGCGAAGGTTGTCGCCGTACCCCTTGAGCCGCCGCGCTGGTCGCTCCCGATGGAGAAGCTCGAGGCAGCCTTCTCGGACCGCACCAAGCTCGTCCTCGTCAACACGCCGATGAACCCCATCGGCAAGGTCTTCACCCGCGATGAGCTTGCCGCCATCGCCGCGCTCATGAAGCGCCACGACGCCTATGCCGTCTGCGACGAGGTCTATGAGCATCTCGTCTTCTCGGGCCACACCCATGTGCCACTGATGACGCTGCCCGGCATGCGCGAGCGCACGCTCCGCATCGGCTCGGCCGGCAAGACCTTCTCTCTCACGGGCTGGAAGATCGGTTATGTCACCGGTCCCGCGCATCTGGTGGAAACGGTCGCGAAGACCCACCAGTTCGTCACCTTCACCACCGCCCCCGGATTGCAGGCCGCCGTCGCCTATGGGCTCGGCAAGGATGACGGCTATTTCGCGAGCCTCGCTTCCGCGCTCGAGGCAAAGCGCGACCTCCTCGCAAGGGGGCTCGCCGATGCGGGCTTCGGCGTGCTTCCCGCCGACGGCACCTATTTTGTGAGTGCGGATTTCCGCCCGCTTGGATTCAACGGCACCGATGAAGAATTCTGCCGCGAGATCACGATGAAGGCGAAGGTCGCCGCCATCCCGCTCTCCGCCTTCTATTCGACACCCGATGCCCCGCGACACCTCGCGCGCTTCTGCTTCTGCAAACAGGATGCGATCCTCACCGAGGCCAGCGCGCGGCTAAAGGCATATGCGAAGGGTGGTGCGGTGTGAGCCTCTCCGCTCTCCGCCGTCCCGCCGCCTCCGGCAAGGCCGAATGGCTCGTCGTGTTCCTGCATGGCTACGGCTCCTCCGGCGCGGACCTCATGTCCTTCGCCGGCTACTGGCAACCTTCCATGCCGGATGTTGCTTTCATTGCGCCGGACGGCCCAACCCCCACAAAGGATGGCGGCTTCCAGTGGATCGGCAAGCGCCCGGCGGGCGACCCGCGCCTCTATGACGATGCGGTCGCCGTCGCACCAACCGTCCATGACTTCATCGACGCCGAACTCGCGCGCGAAAATCTCGATGCCTCACGCCTCGCTCTCGTGGGCTTCAGCCAGGGCACGGTCATGGCGCTGCATCTCGGTCTTCGCCGTGCCGTCGCGCCTGCTGCCGTGCTCGGCTATTCCGGTGGCCTTGTCGGCGCGGACAAGCTGAAAGACGAAATCGTCTCGAAGCCGCCCGTCATGCTGGTTCATGGCGAGCAGGACGCGCTCGCGCCGCTCTACGGCATGATGGCCTCGGTCAAGGCGCTCTCGGAAGCGGGCGTCGCCTGTCAGGGCATTCCCATCCACGGCCTCGGCCACGCGGTCGACGCGAACGCGCTCATCTATGGTGCGCGCTTTCTCCTCTCTGCCTTCGCCTATCGCGAAAAGCACGGCGCCTGACGCAACGGCGCCGCGCCGCATGACGGCCCGCTGGACAGGCCGTCTGTAGCCGCTATTCTTCCCGGAAAATGGTTAGTGCTACGAACTAATAAGATTTCAGGGAGACTTTCGGTGTCCACCATCAAGCTCGATGACCGCATGCCCGTTCTGGTTGGCTGCGGCCAGCTCGTCCAGAAGGAAAAGGATGTCGAGAAGGCGAAGTCGCCCATGCACCTGATGGCGGATGCGGCGGAAGCCGCCGCCGCCGACACCGGTCTCGGCAAGAAGCTCTGGGATGTCGTGGACAATGTCACCACCGTCCGCTTCATCACCGACAGCCCGGACTCGGCCCGTCTCCCCTTCGGCCGTTACCCGAACGCCTCGAAGACGCTGGCGAACATGCTCGGCGCGAACCCCAACAAGACCTGCTACGGACCGACCGGCGGCAACACGCCCCAGATGCTGGTGAACCACACGGCGGAACTGATCGCGAATGGCGAGACGGATGTCGCGCTCGTCGCGGGGTCTGAATGTTTCGGCACGCTGATGCGCGCGCTGGGGCAGGGGAAGCAGCTCCCCTGGCACGACGAGAACCCCGGCGGCGAGCGGATCGACATCGGCGTCGAAAAGGCCGGCGTCACCGAAGTCGAGAAGCGCCACAAGCTGCAATTCCCGGTCAACATCTATCCGATGTTCGAGAACGCGATCCGCGGCGCGGCAGGCCGCAGCGTGAAGGATCACCAGCTTGCCGTCGGCAGGCTCATGGCGCCCTTCACGGAAGTTGCCGCCAAGCACCCGCAGGCCTGGTTCCCCGTCGCCCGCACGGCGGAGGAAATCGCCACGCCGACCGACGACAACCGCTATGTCGGTTTCCCCTACACGAAATACATGAACGCCATCATGCAGGTCGATCAGGCCGCCGCCGTCGTCATGATGTCGGTGAAGAAGGCGCGCGAGCTTGGCGTCCCGCAGGAGAAGTGGGTCTTCCTGCATGGCTGCGCCGATACGAAAGACCTCTGGTTTCCGACCGAGCGCGTGAACTTCCACTCCTCGCCCGCCATCCGCATGATGGGCAGGAAGGCGTTCGCCATGTCCGGCTGGAATATCGGCGAGATCGACTATTTCGATCTCTATTCCTGCTTCCCGTCGGCCGTGCAGATCGGCCGCAACGAGCTCGGTATCGCGGAAGACGATCCGCGCCCGCTCACCGTCACCGGCGGCCTTCCTTACTTCGGCGGCGCCGGCA
Source organism: Parvibaculum sp. (assembly GCA_014359855.1). Classification (GTDB taxonomy): domain Bacteria; phylum Pseudomonadota; class Alphaproteobacteria; order Parvibaculales; family Parvibaculaceae; genus Parvibaculum. Next base: position 3,841 of record JACIYQ010000230.1, on the reverse strand, counting down.
ACAACTACGTCATGCACTCCATCGCCACCATGATGGACAAGCTCCGCGCGAAGCCGGGCACGAAGGGGCTCTGCACCTCGAACGGCTGGTATGTGACGAAGCACGGCCTCGGTCTCTATTCGACGACGCCGCTCGAAGGGAAGTGGGAGCGCGAGAAGCCCGCGACCTATCAGGCCGAGATCGATGCCGAGAAGCATCCGAAGGTCGAAGAGAAGCCGAACGGCAAGGCGAAGATCGAGACATACACCGTCGTGCATGGCCGTGGCGGTGCGGAGTTCGCCATCGTCTTCGGCCGCATGGCGGACACCGATGCCCGCTTCGTCGCTCACGCGCCGAACGACCCTGCGACGCTCGCCGATATGGTCGAGCGTGAGCAGCTCGGCCGCTCCGGTACCGTTCAGTCCTTCGCCGACGGCAGCGTCAACATCTTCACGCCGGAATAAAAAATGTCGTTGCGGCCCTTCATTCCCTCTCCCCGTCGGAGGAGAGGGAGGAAGCCATCGTCAGACGGCGGAAGGGTGAGGGGCCTTCGCTCCCTCACCAGAGCCAAGTCTCTGGATCGGGCACCGGCTTGCTGTCATTTGCCAGCATGAAACCCTTGATCGTCCGGATAAGGAACCAGACGACGGTCGCAAGAGCCAGCAGCATACCGATCATGATCATCATCGTGACACCGCTGATCACGGCATAGAGAAGGCCGATCCAGAAAGTGCGGATGAGATAGGTGTAGTGCGATGCCGCTGCTGCACCGGCCTCGCCGCGTTTGAGATAGGCGACGATCACGCCCGCGATCGCAGTCACGCCGACCACCAGGCTGATGAAGTAGAGGATGTAGACGAGCTTCGGCCCGTCCATCTCGCTTGCGGGCGAGGGCTGCGTCGCCGGCGGTTGCGTCTCGGTCATGGAATGCCTCCTCCTCGAGAATCACCGTAACAAGGCTAGCGGCTCGGGAAGGGCGTGACCATCCGTCTTGCATTCGCCAGCGTGCTCGCCGACAAACAGGCATCGCGATATTTCGTTTCGGGGGAGAAACCCATGCCCACCATCTACATGATCCGCCACGGCGAGGCTGCCGCCGGCTGGGACGCGGACACCGATCCGGGCTTGTCCGAAAAAGGTCATGCGCAGGCCGAAGCCGTTGCCCGTGAAATCGAGAGCCGGGTTGGCAGGAAGCTCCCGATCCTGTCGTCGCCGCTGCGCCGTTGCCGCGAGACGGCGATGCCGCTGTCGAAGGGCTGGGACTGCGAGCCGGTCATCGAGACGCGCGTTGCCGAAGTTCCGTCCCCCATCGAGGAGCTGGAAGCGCGCGGCATCTGGCTCCGCCGCCTCATGGCAGGCACATGGGCGGACGCAAGGCTGCCGGAGAACAATGGCAATGGCGCGCTCGATCTGCTCGCCTGGCGTCAATCGGTGATCGATGCGCTGACCGGCCTCGATGGCGACACCGTGATCTTCTCGCATTTCATCGCGATCAACGTCGCGGCGGGCGCGGCGCTCGGCGACGACCGCCTCGTCGCCTTCCGTCCGGACAATTGCTCCGTCACCGTTTTCGAGACGGCGGGTTCCTCTCTCTCCCTCGTCGAGAAGGGCCGCGAGGCGGAAACGAAGGTGAATTGAGGCGCCTCACAAATCGCCAATTCCCCGCCGCAATCGCATGGCTATAGTGGCGGCCATGACAGACGCGACCGATTCTACCGAACTCCTGACCGTCGAAGAGATGACCCGTGCCGATGCGCTCACCATCGGGCGCGGCACGCCGGGCATCGTCCTCATGGAGAATGCGGGACGCGCGGTCGCGGATACGATCGTCGCGCGCTTTCCCCAGGGGCCGGTTTCGGTTCTTTGTGGTCCCGGCAACAATGGCGGCGACGGTTTCGTCGTCGCGCGGCTGCTTGCCGAGCGGGGCTGGCCGGTCACGCTCTTTCTTCTGGGCGCGCGCGAGAAGCTGAAAGGCGATGCCGCCGAGGCGGCGGACCGTTGGCCGGGTGCCGTTCATCCGCTCGGGCGCGACGCGGGGCAGGGCGCCTCGCTCATTGTCGATGCGATTTTCGGTGCGGGGCTCGCGCGCGACGTCGATGGCGTTGCCGCCGAAATCATCCGACGGATTGGAGAGGCACGCACCCCCGTCGTCGCGGTGGACATGCCGTCCGGCATCGACGGCAACACCGGCAAGGTCAGGGGAGAGGCATTCGCCGCCTCGCTCACCGTCACCTTCTTCCGCGCGAAGCCCGGCCACCTCCTGCTGCCGGGCCGCCTTCATTGCGGTGAACTTCTGGTGCGCGATATCGGCATCGACGGGCAAGTCCTCGACGAAATCGAACCGTGCACCTTCGTGAACGAACCGCCGCTCTGGGCGCCGGTCTTTCCGCGCCCGCGCCTCGACAGCCACAAATACACGCGCGGCCATGCCGTCGTCGTCTCCGGCGATGCCTCGCACACCGGCGCCGCGCGGCTCGCCGCGCGGGGTGCGCTCCGGGCAGGTGCGGGGCTCGTTACGGTGGCCTCTCCTCCTTCGGCCATGCTCGTCAATGCGGCCCATCTCACATCGATCATGCTGATGCCCTTCGATGGGGCGGATGCGTTGACGGGCATCCTTGAGGACAAGCGAAAGAATGCGCTTCTCATCGGACCCGGAGCCGGCGTCGGTGCCGCGACACGTGAGAACGTACTCGCGGCGCTCCTCTCCGGCGCGGCCATGGTGCTCGACGCCGACGCCCTCACATCGTTCGCCGAGATCCCGCGCGACCTCTTCGTCGCCATCAAGGGGTACTTCGCCGGTCCCGTCGTCATGACGCCGCATGAGGGTGAGTTCGCTCGCCTTTTTGCAAAGATTGCCGGGGAGGGAGGCGACAAGCTCGAAAGAGCCCGCCTCGCCGCTGCGGAGGCGGCGGCCGTCATCGTCCTCAAGGGGCCAGATACGGTCGTGGCGGCGCCGGATGGCCGTGCCGCTATCGCCCGCAATGCCGGGCCGGAACTTGCGACTGCCGGGTCGGGAGATGTGTTGGGAGGGATCATCCTCGGCCTCCTCGCGCAGGGGATGCCGCCCTTCGAGGCCGCTTGCGCCGCCGTCTGGCTCCATGGCGAGGCAGGGGACTGCTTCGGCCCCGGCCTTATTTCCGAGGATCTGTCTGAGATGCTGCCTGCGGTCCTGAGGGACCTGTTGCGCCGCATTTGAGGGCCTCCCTGACTTCCGCGGCTTTTGCTGGCAATCGCCTGCTCCCCTTGATATAGAGTGCGCCAATTCAGGGACGGGCCGGCTCTTCTGGGCTTCGCCAGAGCCCTTCATGCGGGCGTGGCGGAATTGGTAGACGCGCTGGATTTAGGTTCCAGTGCCGCAAGGCGTGGGGGTTCGAGTCCCTCCGCCCGCACCAGGCCGGAAGCCCGGCTGATATGATGGCCGAAAAAGAACGGATTGGATGATGCAGGTCACGGTTACGAACGCGGACGGATTGAAGCGCGAATTGAAGATTCAGGTCCCCGCGCAGGATCTGGAAGCGAAGCTCGGCGCCAAGCTCGATGAAATGAAGGGCCAGGTGCGCCTCAAGGGTTTCCGCCCGGGCAAGGTGCCGGTCAGCCACCTGCGCAAGACCTTCGGCAAGCAGGTCATGGGCGAAGTCATTCAGGAGACCGTCGGCGAGACGAGCCAGAAGGCGATCAAGGACGAAGCGCTTCGTCCGGCCTTTCAGCCGGCGATCGACCTTGAAGGCGAGATCGAGGACGTCATCGATGGCAAATCGGACCTCACCTACAAGATGAGCTTCGATTTCATTCCCTCCTACGAACTGGCGGAGTTTTCAAAGATTTCGCTCGAGAGCCTCACGACCGAGGTGAAGGACGAGGA
>JACIYQ010000023.1 GCA_014359855.1 Parvibaculum sp. | reverse complement strand
CTATGCAGGGGCCAACCATCGACATTGGTTAACGGTTGGAAACGGATTTGTGCCCTTTCCGCAACATCGACTGACATTCCATCGTCATGCGGAGAGGTTTGCTTGACCCACGGCGGTTATCAACGGATTAATCGATACACGCGCTCGGGGGGCAGTTTCGGTCGGCCCGGCGATGCACGAGCCACGGGGGAAGTTTTCCACTGGCTCGTTCAAATGGAACAGCTCTTAGCTGATACTGCGAGGAACACATGAAAAAGACACTCCTTGGGACGACTGCTCTCGTCTCGGCCGGCCTCATCGCCGGTCCGGCGCTTGCGAGCGATCCGCTGACCGTTACCGTCGGCGGCACCGTGACGGCCGGCGTCTACGCCATCGACCAAGACGATACCGGTGGTACCTCTTATCAGGACACCGCGGTGAAGCTTGTCGCGCGCAACATCGACATCAACGCCGAAGGCACGCTGGACAATGGCATGGTTGCCGGCGTTCTCGCGACGCTCTCGCTCGGTGACGACTGGAACTCGCACTTCAACAACAACGACGCGACGTTCCGCGAACTCTTCGCCTATCTCGAAGGCGGCTTCGGCCGGTTCGAAATCGGCGGCACGGACGGCGCCGCGTTCAAGATGCACTATACCTCGCCCTGGTTCGTGCCGGGCAACGGTGTCGACAGCCCGAACATCCTGAATGCAGTTGGCGGCGGTATCACCACCACCACGACGACGACGTCTTTCGTCCCCGTCGGACCTACGACGAATGTCCTCGTCACCAACACGTTCACGAACACGGTTGCTGGCTTCCGTCACTCGACCTTCTCGCTGATGGCTGCCGACGCGAACAAGGTGACCTATTTCACCCCGCGTTTCGCCGGCTTCCAGCTCGGCCTGTCCTACACGCCGGAGACGACCTTCAACGGTCCGAACCCGAACGGCCTTGGTGTCGTTGCGAATAATACCTCGATCGAGGATGTGGTCGAAGTCGCGCTCAACTATGCCGGTTCCTTCGGCGGCGTCGATCTCGGTGCGTCCGGCTTCTACGTTTCGGGCGATGCTCCGACGGGAACAAATGCCGATCCGGAAGAACTCGGCTTCGGTCTGAACCTCGGTATGGCCGGCTTCACGCTTGGCGGTGCCTGGTATCAGTCTGAAGACCTCGGCGTCACGTCGGCGCCTGTTCCCGGCGTTGCTGGTCTGGAAGAAGAAGTGTGGACCGTGGGTCTCTCCTACGGAACCGGCCCCTGGACGGTTGGCGTCGCATATCTGGCGGACGAAATCTCGGTTCCCGGTTTCTCGACCGAGATGACGACGTGGCAGACCGGTGGCGGTTACAATCTCGGTTCGGGCGTCGATATTGGCCTCGATCTGCAGATGAGCACGATCGAGGCGGGCATTGCCGGCGTTTCGGACATCGACTCTCAGTCGGCCGGTCTGGTTCTGTCGGTTTCGTTCTAATCGCTCAGCGATTATTACGATCCAAGATTCCTGGAGAGCGGGTGGAAACACCCGCTCTCTTTGTTTTTTGGATGGAAATGGCGCGGATGGCCCTGGAATCCAGATAGTACGGAGCACCGGGGTCCTGAATTGCATATCTGCATGAGGGTCGTATTGTTGCGCCCTGAATGGCGATACACAGGAGCTTCGTCCGGAAATGCGCGAAGGAGAAACCAATTATGGGTGCACTGATATGGCTGGCCTCATACCCCAAGTCCGGCAATACCTGGATGCGGAGCTTCCTGCACAACCTTTTCAGGAACTCGCAGGAGCCTGTCGATATCAATGACATTACCGATTTCTGCATCGGCGATTCCGCCGCGCATTGGTACCGGAGGCGCGCTGGAGGGCGGGACATCAAGGAAATGACGCCCGAAGAAATGGCGCAACTGCGGTCGCTGGTGCACAGAGATTTCACCACAGTATTTCCGGACTCCGTTTTCGTGAAGACGCACAACTTTCTCGGTGAATGGGGCGGCGCACCCATGCACACGATGGATGTTACTGCCGGCGGCATCTATGTGCTGCGCAATCCGCTCGACGTGGTTATTTCCGTCAGTCATCATTTCGGAGAGACGCTCGATGAGGCGGTCGAGCACCTTGCCAACGACAAGATGGTTACCGGCAATAACGAGACACATGTCTTTGAAGTTCACCGGTCATGGTCAACGCATGTAAGAAGCTGGACAGAACATCCGAGTCCGCAGCTTCTTGTCGTGCGCTATGAGGACCTGCTGCACAAGCCGCGGAAATATTTCAAGCAGGTTGCGAACTTTCTGGGCTTGAAGCCTTCGGCCGAGCGCCTTGAGCGCGCGATCCGCAATTCTTCTTTCAAGACTCTGAAGGAGATTGAAAGCAAGAAGGGCTTCAAGGAGCGCTCCAAGAAAGCGGATAGCTTCTTTCGTGAAGGCCGCTCCGATCAATGGCGAGAGGTGCTGACGCCGGATCAGGTGCGCCGGATCATTCGCGACCATCATGAGCAGATGGAGCGCTTCGGATATATTCCGGACGACTATCGCGACGCCATTCCCGAGGAGGCGCGCGTCAAGGTAAAAACAGGCTGATGCCCGCGACGCCCGCAATGCCGGTTCCCTGCAAGCGGCGGATGTGCGTTTCGTCCGTGATCCCGCCAAGGGCATAGGCTGGCATGCCGAGCGCGCCTGCAAGCATCGCGAGACGGGCAAGCCGGACGACGCCCAGCACCTTTCCGCCGGGATGACTTTCCGTCGGCAGCACGGGCGAGATCAGCACGGCATCCGCTCCGGCTTTCGACGCGGCTATAATCGCTCTCTCGGAATGGCAGGCGGTGGTAACGAGCGCTCCCGGCGTATCGCGGCGGTGGCGGGCGATATCCCGTTCGGGCAGATGAATGCCGGCGATGCCGAGCCGCCTGCCCAATTGCGGGCTGCCCGCTACGATCAGGACACACCCCTTTTTCCGCGCCGCTGCGGTGAGCTGCCTTGCCGTCTCATAGTCGGGATTTTTGTCGTAGGCGCGCCATATCAGTGCGCTACCACGCGGCAGGGCGGCAAGCGCCGCCCAGGGATCGGGAAGACGCTTTGGGCCGGTCATCGCGATGAGGGCGACCGATGTTCCATCGGGATCGAGATAGCGCACCGCGCGCGCAACCCGGTCCAAATTCTTTCTCATCTTGTCTCCAAAACGTCCTGCCACTAGCTTCGCCGAGACTATGCCAATGACCGGTAACGACGCCAACAGGAACAAAACGCCGAAGGCGCGCCTTGACGCCGTTCGGGACCGGATCGCGCGCGCCGCGCGGGAGGCTGGCCGCAGGACCGGCGATGCCGTGCTCATCGCGGTTTCGAAGACGTTTGGCGAAGAGGCCATCTGCCCCTTGCTCGATGCCGGGCAGCGCGTCTTCGGCGAGAACCGCGTGCAGGAAGCAGCCCGGAAGTGGCCTGCGTTGCGCGAACGCTACGGCGATGTCGAACTTCACCTGATCGGCCCCTTGCAGACGAACAAACTCGACGACGCGCTTGATCTCTTCGATGTCTTTCACACGCTGGACCGGCCGAAACTCGCGGAGGCGCTCGTCAAGGCGAGGGAGAAGGGGCGGACGCTGCCCCGGCTGTTCGTGCAGGTGAATACGGGCGACGAACCGCAAAAGGCCGGTCTCGCGCCGAAGGATGTCGACGGATTTCTCGCGCGATGCCGTGACGAATGGGCGCTCGATATCGAGGGGCTCATGTGCATTCCTCCGGTGGACGAGGAGCCGGCGCTGCATTTCGCGCTGCTCGGCAAGATCGCAAGACGGAATGGTCTTACCGGTCTTTCGATGGGCATGAGCAGCGATTTCGAAACGGCGGTGAAGCTTGGCGCCACGCATGTGCGCGTCGGCAGTGCGCTATTTGGAACGCGGGCCTAGGCTTTCTCGATCCGCATCCGCGTTTCCGTTCCGCAGAGCGCGAGGACGCTCAACATATCTTCGAGCCGCAGGGCGACGCAACCTTCCGTCGGCTGCAACTCACCCTTTTCCTCCCGCGCAAGATGAAAGAAGACGGCGCTCCCGGCATAAGGAACGACGGGAGAATCGTTCTGCCCAAGGACAACGGCAAGATCGTAGAGGTGGTCGTCTCGCCACATGGTTTCTGCGCTTGCCGGATAAGGCAGGCGGACCGGACGGTTATAGGCGGGGTCCTCCGGCGCATCGCACCAGCCGTCCATGGGCGAGATCGGAATGAGCGGCAGGGCCGTCGCGGGCACTTGCACACGATCCTGACGGTATCTGAGTTCACGCAGAGGAAAAGTTCCAAGCGGCGTGCTGCCGTCGCCTTCCCGTTTCTCCGCGCTCACGCCGGTGCGGCCGAGGGCACAGGGAAAGCGGAGATTGCCCACGCGCAATTCGCCGCGGGTGCTGCCAGGCGAACCGGTTACGATGATCCCGGTGGCGATGTCTGCGGAAGAAGCCATGACTGCTACAGATTAGGGGGCGCGGCGGGCGGGGGCAATCGGGTGAAGCGGCCTTATCGCGCCGGTTCGGGGGTCTTCGTGGCCTGATACTTGTCGAGCGCGTCGAGCATGGCGCTGGCAAGATCGGCGGGCCGGCCGGATTCGGTTTCGTCTGCCGTCGTCTCGACCTTGGCCGGATCGGCGAAGGAGCCGATCAAGGCCTGGAACGCCTCGGGGCTCAGCCGGGGGAGGGGGCTGGCGCCTTCGGATGCGGTCCCGTCCTGAGGGGGGAGCGCTGTTGGCACGATCGAAGCGGTCGTCAGCTCCGCGTCCGGCAGCGCGGGAACGTCTCGCGATTTTTCCGCCACGAGCACGGCCGGCATGGCGGCAGGCTCTTCATCGCCGAAGAGCGAGGCATAGATCCGGTCGCCAATGCCGTCCTCGCCGTTGCCCGCGGCGGCGAGGCTCGCAACAGAGGCAACGAGGCCCAGGGGACCGCCCCAAAGGGTGCCGCCAGCGATGCGCGCATGGGCGCTGATGCCGTCCCCTGTCAGGCCCCGATAGACCTCGGAGACCAGCGGAATGTGCTGGAGGGGGTTCAGCGTATCGATGATGTCGCCGAAGGCGAGATTGCTGCCTTCGGGGGTCCGGCCTTCGGCGCGGGCCGTGCGCAGGGCATCGAAGGCCGCCGTGGCGAGATTTTGCTTGCCTGGGCGATGCTGAATGCCGATATGGGCTGCGGAAAAATCAGTCATGCTCCCTGAATGAGCAAGCATCGGGCCAGAC
>JACIYQ010000229.1 GCA_014359855.1 Parvibaculum sp. | reverse complement strand
CCATGGGACACCACTCTTTCCGTTTCCGCGTTCGCGGCCGCTGCCTCGCGCACCGCGTCTCCGAAAGCCCGGAACAGCTTTTGCGATACCGGGTTTTCCCAATACTTCCATTCCGGGTGCCATTGCACACCCAGCGCGAAGCCCGTGGCGTCGCGCACATGAACGGCTTCCACCGTTCCGTCGGGCGCCCGGCCTTCGACCGCCAGGGCATCCGCGAGGCGCGCCACGCCCTGCCCGTGCAAGGAATTTACCTCAATTGTCCGTGTGCCGAGCAGCTTTTCGAACATGCCGCCCTTCTCCAGCGTGATGGCATGTGCCGGGCCATACTGCACATCCAGAGGATCGTTCTTGTCTTCACGATGATCGAGGCGGGGCTCGTAGCCGGACTCCGAGGAGACCTCGTGGATGTGCTGATGCAGCGTTCCGCCATAGGCGACATTGAGCTCCTGGAAGCCGCGGCAGACCGCAAAGAGAGGCACAGCGCGGTCCACGCAGGCGCGGATGAGCCTCAGCGTCAGCGCGTCGCGCTGACGGTCGAGCAATACGCCCTCGCGCGGTGGCGTGCCGCCATATTCTTCCGGGTGCACGTTCGAGTGCGAGCCGGTGAGGAAGATGCCGTCGCAAAGGTCGAAGAGTTCTGCGAGGTGATCCCTTGCAGCATCGAAGGGCTCGCGTGGCACGGGCAGGAGAATGGGCTGGCAGTCAACGCCGCCATCGACGGCGGCGATGTATTTCTCGCCGGCCGCATGAAAGGGATGCGGTCCCAGCATCTTGACGTCGCAGGGGATGCCGACGATGGGACGCCGGCCTGATTTTCGGGTCATGCTCGTTCACAAATACCACGCTGCCCCTGCCCGCGGTCAAGACAGGAGACGACGCTACAAAGGAAGTGTGTTGAGAATAATAAACGGAAAGCTCAGGCGCCAGCCACCGGGATCAGCGGTTTCCGCCGATTTCGGGGCGCTGGTCGTCCCGAAGGACGAAAAGCGAATTGTCGGCGCGGATGCCGGTCTCGACATTCCTCAGAGCGACCGTGGTCTGAAGGCCCTGCACATCGGTTACGACCCACTGGCGGAGCTGCATTTTCGGCCGGTCGAAGATCAGTGTGATCTGGCCCGGCGCCTCGCCGGAGCGGTCAGCGAGCGCGATAAGGAGCGAGCCCGGTTGCTCCTCGACATTGAGCACGCGAGCCTTTTCCTCAAGGTTCACATTCTTTGCGAGAATGAGACCCAAGGGCGTCGAAGCGATCGGATAACGCTGCGCGGCGGCGGCGCTGTCCTTTACCGCAACCCAGGTGCCATCCGCAACGACGAGGAGATTTTCCGGGGGTGCATATTCGAAGCGCAGCCGCCCCGGGCGGCGCAGATAGAACCGGCCCTCGGCGACCGAACCGTCGGGACCCACCTGCAGGAAATCGCCCTGCAGGCTCTCGAGAGACGAGAGATAGGCGCTCGCTTCTGCGAGCGCCACGCTGTCTTCCTCGTTGAGCGACGTCTCGGCCCGGGCCGACCGCCCCCCCGCCGTCAGGAAGGCCACAAAGAGGAGGCCAAGTCCGACAAGGGCCGCGGCGAGCAACATGCGCTGCCGGTAGCGGTGGTTCTGATCCAAGTCTCTCATGAGGGAAATCATGGCTGCTCTTTGTGGCGAAATATGGAGCCCCAAAGGGCCTTTTGGCGGCATCCGGTTAGCGCGGCGTTAACGGCGGAATCGCTCTTTCTTCAGTGATCGCCGACGAGAACTTCGCGCTTTCCCTGATGATTTGGCGGGCTCACGACACCTTGTTCTTCCATAAGCTCGATCAGGCGCGCAGCCCGGTTGTAGCCGATCTGGAGGCGACGCTGGATGTAGCTCGTCGAGGCGCGCTTGTCGCGCGCAACGATCGCGACGGCCTTGTCGTAGAGGTCGTCGCCGGAGCCGCCGCCATCCAGCGCGAAGGGATCGTCGCCCTGCTCTTCCTCGGCGGTAATTGCCTCGAGATATTCGGGCACGCCCTGCTTCTTGAGGAAGGTCACGACCTTCTCGACTTCCTCATCGGCGACGAAGGGACCGTGCACGCGGCGAATGCGGCCGCCGCCCGCCATGTAGAGCATGTCGCCCTGGCCGAGAAGCTGTTCGGCGCCCTGTTCGCCCAGAATGGTGCGGCTGTCGATCTTGGACGTCACCTGGAAGGAAATGCGTGTCGGGAAATTCGCCTTGATCGTGCCCGTGATCACGTCGACGCTCGGGCGCTGCGTTGCGGTGATGATGTGAATGCCGGCGGCACGCGCCATCTGCGCCAGGCGCTGCACGGCGGCTTCGATTTCCTTGCCCGCCACCATCATGAGGTCGGCCATTTCGTCGACGATGACGACGATGAAGGGCATGGGCGAGAGATCCATCTCCTCTTCCTCGTAGATCGCCTGACCCGTTTCCTTGTCGAAGCCGGTTTGCACGGTCCGGACCAGCACTTCGCCGCGCTCGTTTGCCTCGATGACGCGCGTGTTGTAGCCATCGATGTTCCGTACACCGACCTTCGACATCTTGCGGTAACGGTCTTCCATCTCCTTCACGACCCATTTGAGCGCGACGACCGCTTTTTTCGGTTCGGTGACCACGGGCGCGAGAAGATGCGGGATGCCGTCATAGACGGAAAGTTCCAGCATCTTCGGGTCGATCATGATGAGCTTGCATTGCTCGGGCGAGAGCCGGTAGAGGATCGACAGGATCATGGTGTTGATGCCGACCGACTTGCCGGAGCCGGTGGTGCCTGCAATCAGGAGGTGCGGCATGCGTGCGAGATCGGAGAGCACGGGCTCGCCGCCGATATTCTTGCCGAGCGCCAGCGTGAGCTTGGAACTCGAGTTTTCATATTCCTGCGTTTCGAGCAGCTCGCGCAGATAGACCATCTCGCGGCGCGCGTTCGGAAGCTCGATGCCGATGGCGTTGCGGCCCGGCACGACGGCGACACGCGCGGAGACGGCGCTCATCGAGCGGGCAATGTCGTCGGCAAGCGAGATCACGCGCGACGATTTGATGCCCGGCGCGGGTTCGAGTTCGTAGAGCGTGACCACGGGTCCGGGCCGTACCGAAATGATTTCGCCCCTGATGCCGAAATCGTCGAGCACGGACTCAAGCAGGCGCGCGTTCTGCTGCAGCGCATCGTCGGTGAGTTGTGCCGAAACGCCGGAGCTCTTCGGCCGCGTCAGCAGGCTCAGCGGCGGCAACTGGTAGTCACCTGCCGGTTCGAGCGGCAATTTGGGTTGCGCCTCGCGGGCGGCACGGGCCGACGGCCTGGTAGATTTGCCCGTGCTGCGATTGACGCGCGGGGCCGGTTTTTCCGGCCATGACGGTTCGACCCGCTCCTGTTCCGCGCGCGCTTCGCGGCGGCGGGCGCGGCGTTCCTTCGCGCTTTCCTCTTCCACGCAGCGTCCGAACTCGCCGAGGCGGCCCTGGCGCGCGGCTTCGATTTCCTCGGATGTCAGCGGCGCATAATCGCCCCGCCGCATCAGGCGGTCGGCCGCATCGCTCAGCCGGTCGCCCACCGCCCACAGGAGGATGCGAAGGCGGCTCGGTTCGACATCGGGCCTGCGCGGGCGCGGCGCTTCTTCTTCGGCGCTTGCGCGCCGGCGCGGCCGGGCGCTGCCGGTGTAGCGGCGCTCCTCGACCTCTTCCGGCTCGGCGCGCCGCAGGGTGCGGATGCGCGTGGCAGCGGCGCGAAGATCGGCCAGGGAGGTGTCGGTGGCAAAGAGCGACAGGAAGAAAGCGAGTGGCGCGGCGATGAGCGCCGTCAGCGTATAGGCGGCCCCCGCGCCCGTCAGCGGCGCAAAGAGGCTGAAGCCAAGTGCGGCGAGAGCGTCGCCCAGCACGCCGCCAAGTCCAGGCCTCAGCGGCCAGAAGGTGAAACGCGGCAGCGCGCCGAGAAGCATCGCGGTTGCCAGCGTTGCGGCGAGCCAGGCCGCGACGCGCAGGACGATATGCGAGGAGATGCGATGCGAGAAGGCGCGGATGCCCCAGACGAGCGGCGGCACCAGAAGCAGGATCGAGGCGAGCCCCAGCGTCTGCAGCACCACATCCGCGACATAGGCGCCGGGAAGCCCCATCCAGTTCTCGGGTGCGCGGGCCGGCGGGGTCGCGTTGTTGTAGCTCGGGTCGTCGATCGACCAGCTCAACACCGAAAGCAGCCCGAAGCCCGACACCAGGATGAGCGCGATGCCTGCCCCTTCGACGACGCGGCGCAACAGGAAGTCGTTCACTGCCGGCGGCAGATAGCTCAGGGGATTGACGAGCCACCGTCTCACGCGCTGCATCCTCCGATCGCCCCTCGGGGCCTGCCGCTTCCGCGAAGCCGCTCCGGATTTCTTGGCCGTCTTCTTGCGCGCCTGCTTGCCACCGGCGGACCGGCCTTCCCTTGCGGAGGAACCGATCACAGAACCTCCGCCATGCGCGCAAGCGCTTCCTCGGTTTCGGCCACACCGCCGACAAGGGCGACGCGAATATAGGCGGCGCCGGGGTTGCCGCCCGGGCCGTAGGGTGAATCTTCGCGCGAGAGGTAGGCTCCCGGCAACACTTTCACGCCGGCTTTCGCCCAGAGTTCGCGCGCGGCCTTCTCGCCGTCGCCGGTGTCGAGCCAGAGAAAGAAGCCTCCCGGCGGCCGGTAGAAGCCGAAACGATTGCCGAGCACGCGTTCGGCTGCGTCGATCTTCGCCCGGTAGAGTTCGCGATTGGCTGTCGCGTGGGCATCGTCGTTCCAGCAGGCGGCAGAGGCCGCCATCAGCGGCAGCGGCACCTGCGGCGCGGCGATATTGCGGAAATTACGGAAGCGCTGCATGAGCGCGCGCTCGCCGGCACAGAAGCCCGAGCGCAGACCCGGCAGGCTCGAGCGCTTCGAAAGCGAGTGGAAGACGATGATATTGGTGAAGGGATCACCCCCCTTTGCGTCCATCCCCAGAGCCGCCTCCAGCGCCCCGGCGGGCGGTTCGCGGTCATAGATGTCGGCATAGCATTCGTCGATGGCGAGCACGATGGCGTGCTCCCGCGCGAGCGCGATCAGCCGCTTCAGGTAGCCGAGGCTCGCAACCGAGCCTTGCGGGTTGGCGGGGCTGCAGAAATAGATCATCGCCGTGCGGGCGAGGAGTTCCTCCGGCAGAGCCTCGAAATCGGGCATGAAGCCCGTTTCCCTCGTCGCCGCGATATAAACGGGCTCGGCGCCCGCCGCGAGTGCCGCGGCCGCATAGCACTGGTAGAAGGGGTTCGGCATCAGGATCGCGGGACGCTTTCCGGCCTTTTCGGGCGGCGTTGCGATCTGGGCGATGTTGAACAGCGCTTCCCGCGTGCCGTTCACCGGCAGGATCTGCGTCTCGGGGTCGAGGGCACGGCCCTTGCCGACCGCCGCCGCGATGCCGTAGCGGCGGCCGAGCCAGCCGGCGGCGGCGTTGCGGAATTCGGCGGTTCCCACGATCGGCGGGTACTTGCCGAAAAGAGCGGAATTCCTGGAGATTTCCTCCATCACGAATTTCGGGAAGGGATGCTGCGGCTCGCCCAGCGACATGACGAGCGGCGGCTTTCCGGGTTCGATCCCCTCGATCAGCGCATTGAGGCGCGGAAAGGGGCTGTCCGGAAGGCTCTCGAAGCGTGAGGAAGGGCTCGCCGTCATGGGAATCGCGCAAGGTCCTGTGGCGCACCGGACCCGCGATACAAGATGTGCGGAAACCGGGATAAGCGGAACGGCGCGATCTTAGCTTCCAGAGGC
>JACIYQ010000228.1 GCA_014359855.1 Parvibaculum sp. | reverse complement strand
CTCTTCAGGTCCGCTCAACCCGCAACAAGGGGCGTCGTCCGGAGCTCCCATTGGCGGGCGCGAACCCGGACCGGATTAAAAAATTTCGCCTGTCGTGGGCGGCGAACGGGTGGCCAGACACCGATATGTCTCATGCGGCGGGGCGGTCCCGAACGCCGGGGATCATATCGGGTTCGCCGGGGGGCAACAACCCGCTAACAAGAATGTAAGCGAGCCCTCTTCAGTTGATGCTGCGTCTCGGTGGCGCCTCGCCGTCGCCGGGTTCGGGCGCCGCGCCGGACTGGTGATGAACGAGCAGCCATCCCTCGCCGCTCCGTATGAAGATATTCGTGGCGATGAGATAGTCCTGTCCGATGCGCTCGTAGCAGATCACAAGCCCCATGTCGCGGTGGATGCCTGCCCGCGCGGTCAGGCATTCGATGTCGGGGCTTGCAGGGCCGGTGAGAATGGCGTGCCAGCTTTGCAGCACGGCGTCGCGGCCTTCTACAGGGGGCCAGCCGGGATGGAGACAGGTCACCGGCTCCTGTTCGGCCCAGACGGCACCCATGAGTGTGACGTCGCGCTCCGCAAAAGCGCGGTAGAAGGTTTCGTTGGCAAAGAGAAGCGTGGCGCGATCGCGTGCTGGAGAGTTGCCGGTTGCCATCCGTTTCACCCGCTAATGCCAAGGCTGCAACGTGTGCGCAGTCTAGCAGTGCGATGTTCCTTTGTCCGCAGGCGGCCGATCCTCCAGGGCATAGAGTGGAACCAGAGATTGGCCGCGGCGAGACAGGCCGCGATGAGGTTCGAGGCGAAGAGCAGCACGAGGCAGGTGCCCCAGGGCTCGCGCGCATCCTTGATGGGGTTCCGCCAGATGAGCCAGACGAGGAGGGGTGTCCAGAATGCGGTGGTTGGGGCGGCGATAATACGGGGCGCTATCTCCCGCTCGGCGAGCCCCATGCCCGGCAGGACGAGCGCCGCCCAGATGGCGAGAACCCATCGTGCTTCCGCA
This sequence comes from Parvibaculum sp., assembly GCA_014359855.1. GTDB lineage: Bacteria > Pseudomonadota > Alphaproteobacteria > Parvibaculales > Parvibaculaceae > Parvibaculum. The sequence goes on along the minus strand of JACIYQ010000228.1, from coordinate 20,222 downwards.
CGGTGAAAGACAAAAAAGACCGAGGCTGTATTGATGAAGACCAGCCCGTAGACGAAGCCGCGCAGGGCGTCGGGCACCCCGGAAATCGCCTCCACAATCGCCACGACCGCCCCCCTTGCGACCCGCCAGACTGACCGAATTTATAATTTCGGTCAGTCTGGCCATTAAGGCCGCGCAGGGCAAGTCACAAAGAAGGGGCCCGGGTGAGGCGGGCTGGGGTCAGCCGAAGCGGCGCTTCAGCCAGTCCACCATCAGGGCATTCAGTTCCTGCGGCTTCTCCGATTGGGTCCAGTGGCCGCAATCGGGGATAATGCGCTTTTCGAGGTCGGGCACATATTGCTCCATGCCGATGGCAAGCCTCGGCCGCGACGCCCGCGAAGGAGCAGCCGCGCCCGTAAAGCGGATTCGTCCGGATCACGCTGTCGCCGATGGGGAAGAAGTTGAGCACGCGAGGGCTCCCGTTCTTCGTCATGTGGCGCCAGCGGCTGATGAGTTCGCCCATGCCGTAGACGCGGCTCACCGGGTTGGACGTTTCGCCCGATGTCCATTGCGCGATACCGGGAAGCTGGGCGCAGATCGCGTCGAACGTCTCCGGCCGGACGATGGCGCGGCGAAGTTCCATTTCGATTTCGCGGCAGCCTGCCTCCAGCAGTTCGCGCATGAGATCGGGATAGTGGTCGCGGATCAGGATGTGAAGCCGCGCGAGAAACGCGTGGCTGTGGCGCAGATGGCCGACGCCCTTGCGCTCCCAGCTCTCGAACGCCTCATCGGCCGAAGCCTCGGGCGGGGGCGGGTCGCGTTCCAGCACGGTCAGCTCGCGGCCTTTCCGTGCCAGTTCCAGCGCGGTCCAGAGCCCGGCCATGCCACCGCCGGCCACCAGAATGCGTTCGCTCTCCGCCGCGCTCATCGTCGCGCCTCCTCCATCTGCTCGCATCCGGCTTACAGAAAAACTAGACCATGGTCTAGTAAAACAGGAAGGGTCTCGCACCTGTCCAGAGCCGCCTTTGCAGAGCTTTGTCTCTCAGCCGCCGGGCGTTCCGCGCAGCGGCCATCCGGCAACCGCGAGCGACAGCCAGCCGACGAGAAAGGCAACGCCGCCAATGGGTGTAATCATGACGAGCGCCCGGCTGCCGGTGAGACCGAGATAATAGAGCGAGCCCGAAAAGAGGATCGTGCCGGCAACGAAGGCCCATCCGGCGACGGTCGTGGCGGTGCCGCCGCCCTGCGCCGCAACCCAGGCAACGGCGAGGAGGGCGAGCGCGTGATACATCTGATAGCGCGCACCGGTTTCGAAGACGGCGAGTTCGGCAGGTCCGACGCGTGCTTGCAGCCCATGCGCGGCGAAGGCGCCGAGCGCCACGGAGAGAAAGCCGCTCAGTGCACCGATGGTGAGCCAGAGTTTCATGCGCGGGATCCTCGCTTTGGTTTTGTCTTCGCCACGCAGTCTACGCTCAAAGCCGCGATTTGCTAGCGAGAGGCTCCCAGTGCGGCGAGGCCCGCCTCGCGCGTTATGACGGGCTCATAGCCGAGTTAGCGTCTTGCCTTGCCGATCTTCAGCGTGCAATCGCGCGACATCAGCGCCGCCGTGTGCGGATCGAGCGGCGGCGGGGATTTCCGGAACGTCAACTTCCACATCCAGTCCATAACGTGCGCCGCGAACCGGCGTTGTGCCTGCCGCCCTGATGGCCGCGTCGGATTTTTCAGAGCGCGACAGCGCAAGCACGTCATGCGCTTCGCTCAGTTTCCGCGCCGCCGCGCCGCCCACGAATCCCGACGCACCCGTAATGAATATGCGCCTGCCGCCCTCCCATTGGCCGGAGGGGTCGAAATGACCGGTCCGGGAATCCCGGCCATATTGGCTGTGCAGGCAGGAACCACAAGGTGCATTGCTGCAGACGACGCAGCGTCACCGAGCCTTTTTTGCGGAAGTCTGCGGTTTTTGCGGCGGTTTGCCCTTTTGGAGCTTTTGCAAAAATCCATATCGTGATTGTGGGTTTAACGCTCGCAGCAACGGCCATGATCCCGCAGGAAATTGCCCGGACTATTGTCGACCCCAAAGCCTATGCCGACGGCAAGCGCGTCGACGATGCCTTCAGCTATCCCCGCAAGGAGACGCCGTTCGCGCAGGCGCAGCCGGAAGGCTTCGATCCCTTCTGGGTCGTGACGAAGCATGCCGGCATCCTCGAAGTCGAGCGGCAGAACGAACTCTTCCACAATGGCGACCGCGCGACCGTCGTCACGCCATCGAGGTGGGCAAGAAAGTCCGTGAACTGATGGGCGGCCGATCCGCTCTGGGCGCACGGGCGGCCCGAGCGTCCGGGCGGCATGATCGCGCGCGACGAGGCGATCCGTCTCCGGGAAGAAGCGAGCGGCCTCAAGGCCGATCCCGTCATGGGCGCCGAACCTCGAAGCCTGTATCTGGGACCATCTCGTCGCCGCTACCGGAAGGCGCAAGCTGCCGCTGCCGTCCTTCGGATAAGGGCGTTTGTGGGACAAACTGGGCGGGGGGGGGGCAGCCGCCCCTTCCCCCGACACCTTGCGCCGCGCTATCACTCTTGCGCAGCGTCCGGGGTTTCCCTTTCCATGTCTCTCGCCATCCGCCTTGCGACCGTCTACGGCACGATGTTCCTGTTCACGGGCGTCTATCTGCCGTTCTTTCCGGTCTGGCTGAAATCGAAAGGGCTCGACGCGGGTGAGATATCCCTCGTCGTCGCGCTGTCGCTCTTCCTGCGCATCGTGGTGAGCCCGTTCTTCGCTTCCGTTGCCGACCGTTTGGGCGACCGGCGCCGCGTCGCGCTCTGGCTCGCCTGGGCCTCGCTTGGCTCCGCCGCGCTGTTTCTTTTCGTCGAGGGCTTCGGGCCGATCCTTCTCGTCGCGCTCGTGCTCAACGCCGTCTTCCCTTCGATTTCGCCGCTCGTCGAGACGATCGCGATGCGCGCGCGGATCGAGGAGGGCATGAATTATGGCCGCGTGCGCCTCTGGGGCTCGATCACCTTTATCGCGGCGAGTGCCGGCGCGGGCTGGCTTCTCGAATGGAACGCGCCTTCCGTCGTCGCAATCTGTCTCGTCGCTGCGCTCGTCTGCAATGTGGCGGGCGTGTCTCTCCTGCCGCGCATTCCGGTGCCGGTGCGCAAACCCGCCCGGCACGGTGAAAAGCGGTTCGCCGCCATCCTCGAAATCGGGCGGCACCCGGTCTTCCTGCTCTTCGTGCTCTCGGCAAGCCTCACCCAGGCGACCCATGCGGTCTATTACGCCTTCGGTTCTCTCGCCTGGCAGCGCCAGGGCTATTCCGACACGGCGATCGGTCTCTTGTGGGCGACGGGTGTCGTCGCCGAGATTGTCCTGTTCTACATTTCGGGGCCGTTGATGGCGCGTTTCGGCGCCGTCCGCCTCGTCATGCTGGCGGCCGCCGCCGCTATCCTCCGCTGGAGCGTCACGGCGCTCAATCCGCCGGTCGCACTTCTCTTTCTCATGCAGTTCCTTCACGGGCTCACCTTCGGCGCGGCGCATCTCGGCGCCGTCCAGTTCGTCGCGCAGGCCGCGCCGCCCCGTCTTGCCGCCACCGCGCAGAGCCTCTACGCCGCCATGGCGTCCGGCGTTATCATGGGACTGGTGACAATCGGCATCGGTCCCGTATATGAAGCGCTTGGAGCCCAAGCCTATTTCGCGATGGCGGGGGCGGGCGTCGTGGCGCTGCTCGGCGCTTTCATGGTGGGACGGCGCTGGCATGGCGAAGTCCTCGCGCCCGAGGAAGACGGCCTGCAAAGGCAAGAAGAACATTGCAATTGAAGTCATCCCGACAGGCGCGGCGTCGAAACCGTCGCGGCGATCTTCGCGCAAACCGCCTTCGCCGCCACAATCACGATACTTCCGTCGCAAAAGGGCAAGCCCATTACACGAGCAATCCAGAGCCGCTTGCTCTGCGCCTGCCGCCCCTGGATTGCTTCGCTTAGCTCCCTTGCGGTCGCTCGCGATGACGATGTTGGGGTGGAGTGTGAAACTAGCCCCACAGCTCCCGTTCCGGCGGATAGACGAGGCTGCCCTCGTAGCGCAACGAGGGCTCGCGGTCCTGCGCCAGCAGCAGCGGTCCGTCGAGGTCGACATAGTCCGCCTGCTGCGCCGCCAGCATGGCGGGCGCCATGGCGAGCGAGGTCGAGACCATGCAGCCCACCATCACGCGCAGCTTCCGCAGCTTCGCGCAGCGGATGACGGCCAGCGCCTCGGTCAGGCCGCCCGTCTTGTCGAGCTTCACATTGATGAAATCGTAGAGGCCGACAAGGCGGCGCATGCCCTCAAGTCCGTGCGCGCTCTCATCCGCGCAGAGCGGCACCGGGCTCTCGATGCCCCGCAGCACTTCGTCTTCCTTGGCGGGCACCGGCTGCTCGATCAGCGAGACGCCGAGCCGCGCGAATTCATGCGCGAGCGGCAACACGTCTTCGGGCTTCCAGCCCTCGTTCGCATCGACGATGAGCGCGGCGTTCGGCGCGCCCGTGCGCACGGCCTCGACGCGCGCCACGTCTTCATTGCCGCCCTGTCCGAGTTTCAGTTTCAGGATCGGCCGGTGAGCCGCCGTCTTCGCCGCCTCGTGCATTTCCTCGGGCGCGGCAAGGCTCAGCGTATAGGCGGTGGTCAGCGCCCGCGGTGCCCCAAGGCCCGCGAGTTCCCAGGCGGGTTTGCCCGCGAGCTTCGTTTCGAGATCCCAGAGCGCGCAGTCCAGCGCGTTCCGCGCCGCGCCGCGCGGCATGACGCGCTGCAACTCCGCCCGGCTCATGCCGTCAGCGATGGCGGGCTGCTGCGCCTTGATCGCCGTCACCACGTCCTCTTCGTTTTCCCCGTAGCGCGCGTAAGGGACGCATTCGCCGTAGCCGGTCAGCCCGTTCTCGCTGACGCTCGCCACCACCACGCGGGCCTCGGTCTTTGCGCCGCGCGAAATGGTGAAGGCCCCGGCAATCGGCCAAGACTGGACTTCGGCGGTGATCTCGCGCATCGGCGTTTATCTCGTTCCCTTGGGTAATAAGGGGAAAGTTGCGCGCGATGATGGCTTTTGTGTGCGCTGTCTCCAAGCCCCAAAACGGGACACGGCGCCTGGAGCAGATCCCGATCGGACGGAATCGCTTTGCGCTTTCGTCCGATCGGGATCTGCTCGCCGCTTGTAATCTCGACCGTTTTCTACTGGAAAACGGTCTGGTGGATCAGATACGGCCCGCGAAAAAGGCGCCATTCCAGTGTCCGCCGGGCGGGTTCGCCTCATAGGCCGCGATCCGCGCCTCGTAGAAGTCGTAAAGCGTGGAGATGGCGCCGTTGAGCTTGCGGCATTCGGTGATGGCCGCCCGCGCCTCGGCCCAGCGCTGGTTGCGGTAGGCCGAGAAGATCAGCGTATGGGCTTCCTGGAGCGCGCGGAATTTCGGGTTCGCCCGCATGATCGGATCGCCGAGCAGCGCGAAAACGCGGCGGCCTTCCGGGTGGCGGGGCGTCGAGACGAGGTCGATTTCGAGAAGCGCGTAGCGGTCGCCGACGGCGCGCTGCGTGCCTTCGCCGGCGATGATCGCCGGGCCGTAATGTTTCGCGTTCTTCTGCAGATAGGCGGCAAAGCTCACCGGCTCGCCGAGCACGCCATAGTCGAAGCGCTGGATCGCGCCCATATTGCCGGTGATCGCGGTTCCGGTGTCGATGCCGATGGAGAGGCTCAGCGGCACATGGCTCAGGTGCTGGCGGCGTGCGTCCTCCTCCAGGAATTCGTTCAGCGCCTCGAGATTTTCCACCATGCGCAGCGCCGCGTCGCAGCCCTTGGAAGCATGATCGGAGGCGTCGAGCGGCGCGTTCCACACGGCGTAAAGCGCGTCGCCCACGGTGCGGTCCACCATGCCGTTCCGGTCCTGCACGATCTTCGTCATGGGCGAGAAGAAGCGGTTCAGGATGTCGGCATAGGCCGTCGGGTCTTCCAGATAGCGGTCGGAAATGATGTTGAAGCCGCGAAGGCCCACGACAACGGAGGTCACGTCGCGCAGCGAGCCTTCCGCCCGGATCATGCGCGGGTTTGCCTTCACCCTGGCAAGTCCCGATGAGGAGAGGCGGCGGCCGAACTGGGTCTCGACGAAGCGGATCTCGTCTTCCGTATGAAGCCGCATCATGAGTGCGCAGGTGAGGGCGGCGGCAAAGAGCGTCACGCCGCCAAGCGCGGGATCGATCAGCCAGCGATGGGTCTCGAAGGCCCACCACGAGCCATAGACGGCACCGGCCGCGAGCACGATCGTCAACGCAACACCCCAGCGGAAACGGAAGCGCCGCACGACGAGGATCACGAGCACGCCCGCGAACAATGTGAAGACCTGTTCGGCAACGGAGGCCCAGCCCGGCCGCGTCAGGAAGCTTTGGTCGATGATCTGGTCGATGGCGTTGGCGGCAATCGCGCCGGACGCCATGCGCACGCCCGCCGGCGTTCCATACATGCGCTCGGAGCCGTTGGCCGACACGCCGATCAGCGCGATGCGGCCTTCGATGGCGGCAGGGTCGGCGCGGCCGGACAGAATCTGGCCGGCGGAAATCCGGTGGCGCGTCGCCTTGTCGCCGAAATAGAGAACGAGGTTGCCGTCGCGCAGCGTTTCGGCGGCAAGTCCGGTGCCATCGATGACGATGCGTTCGATGCCCGGCTCGATCTCGAAGGAAAAGCCGTTGTCGGGCGTCGCCACCTGCACGCTGTAGCCGGCGCCGCCCTTCGCCACGCGCAGCGCTTCAAGCACGTTCGAGGGATAGAGCGTCCCGTTGAGGCCGGTCAGCATCGGCAGGCTGCGAACGGTCGTGTTGTGGCCGAGATTGGGCAGGGTAGCGCCATTGCCTTTCGCCGCGGCCTCGAAGGCGGGCAGCGTCGCGCGCCATGTCGCGTAGGCGTTCAGATAGTGGCGCGGGTCGCCGCCCCGCGGCGAGATCGTCGCCGGGCGAAGCGGGGCATGGGCATTCTGGAAAGCGGTCTTGCCGGGCACGAAGGAGACGACGGAAGGCGTCGAGGCAAGAAGCGCCGCAAGTTTGCGTTCATAGTTCGGGAGCCGCGTCAGCGATTGCCCGAGGCCGCTCAAGGCATCGTCCGCCGGCAATGGCGCCCAGAGCCGCAGCAATTCGTTCGACGCGGTCGGGTCCGCGTCGGCCAGCGGCATGTCGATCAGGATGGCGCTTGCGCCCGCGCTCTGGACCCGCTCCATGAGATCGTTGAGGCGCTTGCGCGGCCAGGGCCAGGCGCCATAAGTCTTCGCCGTTTCGGCGTCGATGTCGATATAGACGGCATGGGGACCATCCGGCCCGGCCTGCCGCGGCAGCAGGTACTGGTAGAGGTCGAAGACGTGGTTGCGCAGGAAGCTGCCCGTGCCCTGCGGGTCGTAGATCGACACCGCGAGGCTCAACACCAGCATGAGGCCGGGAAGGATCGCTGAAAGTCTGCGGAATGCAGGTGTCGGATTCATTCTTCTCTACTCATCCCGCGGCAGGCTTCGTGTGCGCGGTGCTGACCCATATTGAACCTGTTGCTCCTCTCCTGTCCCGTTCCGGAACACGAGATGGAGCCCTCGTGCCCTTCGCTGCAGCTTCCGTTCCATGAGAGGTTATGGCTTCGGGCATGCGGATGTCGTCCGCAACGCAGCCGGGTGCGATGCAGGGCAGCCGAAAGCGCGCCGCTGCATTCGGAGCGGCGCGCGATGGGGAAATTGGCAGAGAGGGGTTTGCGGCCGGGATTACTCGGCGCCGGTCTCGCTCTTGAGATAAGCGATCAGGTCTTCGCGATCGTCTTCCTTCTTGAGGCCGGGGAAAGCCATCTGCGTGCCGGGAACCATTGCGGCGGGCTTCTCGAGATAGGTGTCGAGCGCTTCCTCGCTCCAGACGAGACCGTCCTTGCCGTGCTGGATCATCGCGTCGGAAAACTTGAAGCCGTCCTTCGTGCCGGCGGTACGGCCGAACACGCCGTGGAGGTTCGGGCCGATGCGGTCGGGGCCGCCTTCTTCAACCGTGTGGCAGGCCTTGCAGCGGGCAAAGATCTTCTTTCCCTTGGCGATATCGCCATCGTCATCCGCCAGTGCCGCTCCGGACACCGTCATGACGAGAGCAAGCGCCGCCAGACCCGTGAAAATGCCACGCATAAGAACCTCCTGGAAAACCCTATCGGTCGAGGCCCCGTCCTGTGCCGGGGCGGATCGAAACCTAACCTAATTCGCTGTAAAGGAAAGGGCATGCGACAGACTGGCGCGGCACGCGCTTGCCGTTGTCGCGATCGGCAGGCAGAGTGGCCACCTGAGCAGGGTCACTGCCTAAATCGGGGGAATTTTGGCCGGATTGAGCAGTCGCGAGGCAGGGAACGAGGCGGCCGAGCCCGCCTCATACCGCGCCGGCATCGAAAACCGGGTGCTCCGCCTCGAAGCAGCGGGCAACTGGTCCATTGTCCACCTCAACAAGGTGGATGGCGAGTTGCGCCGGCTGGTCGCGAGCCCAGGTGAGGCAAACCGCGCCGTGATCGGGCTTTCCGCCGTCTCGCGCTTCGATACGGCCGCCGCCGCCATCATATCGCGCACCGCGGCCCGGCTCGAGGAGCAGGGTCTGCGGGTGGAATTCGAGGGCGTTTCGGAAGCGCAGCATCTCCTGCTCGACAAGGTCGGAAGCCTCGGTGAGCCGGAGCCCGTGCGCCGGCCGCCCGTGCCGGCCTATCTCCAGATTCTCGGCAAGATCGGCGAGACCTTGCTTGCCATGGCCGCCGAGGCCCGTGCCATGCTCGGCTTCGTCGGCGCCGTCATCGTCACTGTCGGGCGAACCATCGCCAATCCGCGGCGTTTCCGCCTGGTTCCCTTCGTTCACCACATGGAGAAGTCCGGCTTCGACGCGCTGCCGCTCGTCTGCCTTCTCACCTTCCTGATCGGCGCCGTGGTCGCGCAGCAAGGCGCCGTGCAGCTCCGCCAGTTCGGTGCGGAAGTCTTTACGGTCAATCTCATTGCCATCATTTTCCTGCGCGAAGTGGGTCTCCTTCTCACCGCGATCATCGTGGCCGGCCGGTCGGGCAGCGCCTTTACGGCCGAGATCGGGTCGATGAAGATGCGCGAGGAAATCGACGCCATGCGCACGCTCGGCCTCGATCCGATGGACATGCTCATCCTGCCGCGTGTCGCCGCGCTCACCGTGACACTGCCGCTCCTCACCTTCATTGCGGATGTCATGGGTCTCGTCGGCGGCGGTCTCGTCGTCTTCTTCATGCTCGACATGTCGCCCGGCGTCTACATCACGCGCGTGCAGGAGGCGGTCGGCTTCTGGACCTTCGGCGTCGGCCTCGTGAAGGCGCCTTTCATGGCCGCGGTCATCGCGCTGGTCGGCTGCCGCGCCGGACTTGCCGTCACGGGCAGTGCGGAATCCGTCGGCGCCATGACCACGAGTTCCGTCGTGCGCTCGATCTTTCTCGTCATCATCCTCGATGCGCTGTTCGCCATGTTCTTCACAGCGGTGGACATATGAGCACGAGCCGGAAAGGGGAGCCGATCATCGAGGTCGAGGGGCTCGATACGCGCTTCGGCGACAATGTCGTCCACGAGAATCTCGACCTCACGGTCAAGCGTGGTGAAATCATCGGCATCGTCGGTGGATCGGGTACGGGAAAATCCGTCCTGCTTCGCACCATTCTCGGTCTCAAGCGGCCCGATGCGGGCCGTATCCGCGTCTTCGGCCTCGATTTTTCGACGCTGCCGGAGGCCGAGCGGCGCCTGAACGAACAGCGATGGGGCGTGCTCTTTCAGGACGGGGCGCTCTTCTCCGCGCTCACCGTCGCCGAGAACATCCAGGTTCCCTACCGCGAACATCTCGATCTCTCGCAGGAGCTGATGGACGAACTCGCGGCGGTGAAGATCGCGATGGCCGGTCTTCGGCCCACCGCGGGGACGCTCTATCCCTCGGAACTCTCGGGTGGCATGCGCAAGAGGGCGGGGCTTGCGCGTGCGCTCGCGCTCGATCCCGAAATCCTCTTCCTCGACGAGCCGACGGCGGGCCTCGACCCCATCGGTGCCGCCGCCTTCGACGAACTCATCAACGACCTCAAGGAAACGCTGGGTCTTACCGTTTTCCTCGTCACGCACGATCTCGACACGCTTCACGCGACCTGCGACAGGATCGCGGTGCTTGCGGAGAAGCATGTTATCCTCGTCGGCACGATCGACGACATGTTGCGTAGCAGCCATCCCTGGATTCACGAATATTTTCACGGGCCGCGTGCACGCGCGGCTCTTGCGGGTAAATAAGGGTCATGGAAATCAAATCCAACAACGTCCTGATCGGTGCTTTCACGCTTGCCGCGATCGTGGGCATCTTCCTGTTCCTGCTCTGGGTGAGCGGGGTGCAGATCAACAAGCAGTTCGCCTACTACAGGATCGTCTTCGACGGCTCGGTCTCGGGCCTCTCGGAGTCTGGGCCGGTGCAATATAACGGCCTTCCCGTCGGCAAGGTCACCGACCTTCGGCTGATGGACAACAACCCCAACAAGGTTGTCGCCATCATCGAGATCGATGCGCGCACCCCGGTGAAGGAAGATTCCATCGCGCAGCTCGAACTCTCCGGCCTTACCGGCGTTGCCTTCATCCAGCTCACCGGCGGCAGCCCGGAGTCGGCGCCTCTCGTCGCGAAGCCCGATCAGGATTATCCCGTCATCCGCGCCGCGCCGTCTTCGCTGCAGGACCTTTTGAAGAGCGGCCCCGAGACGCTGCAGAACGCCAACGAACTCATCGAGGAACTGAACAAGCTCGTGGCGGAGAACCGGAGGTCGGTGAACGAGGCGTTGTCCAATCTCGCCGTCATGTCGAAGGCGCTTGCCGACAGTTCGGACGACGTCACGGTCGCTCTCAAGCAGATATCGGAAGCCTCGCGCCATCTGAACAGCATCGGCCGCAGCGCGGACGATCTCATGAAGGACGACGTCAAGGCCTTCATCGGGGATGCGCGGGAAGCCGCGCGCGCCTATCGCGAGGTCGCCGAGGAGCTCGATGCGGTCCTGAAGCAGAGCGGTCCCGGTCTCGGTGCGGGGCTCTCGCAACTGCCGCAACTCGTCGCCGAGACGCGCTCGCTCGTCTCCTCGCTCGACCGCATTGCCTCGCGGGCGGAGGACGATCCGGCACGCTTCTTCGCCGGCAGAAACGTGCCGGAGGTCGAGGCGAAATGAGGAATGGAACGATGATCCGATATACGGCGCTCTTCTCACGCCTTCTGCTTCTCGCCTTCACGGCGCTGCCGCTCTCGGCCTGCGCGTTCGCCGGTGTGGCGAGCGGGCCGCCGCCCTCGCTCTATGTGCTCACCGCGCCGGCGGTCGATGTGCCGGCGGGCGTGACCGCGCCGGCGCAACTCGTCGTCGAGGAATTTTCGGTGCCGGCCGCCATCGGCACGGCGCGCGTCGTCTACAAATCCTCGCCGAATTCGATCGCCTATTATGCGGACGCGCGCTGGGCGGACCGGGTGCCGCGCATGATCGCCTCGCTTGCCGTCGAGACGCTGACCGATACGGGCCGCTTTCCCGCCGTGACGGGGCCGGGCGCGCAGGTGCGCATGGACCTTGCGCTGTCGGGCGATATCCGTGCCTTCGAGGCCTATCGCGTTTCCGGCGCGGGCCTCGGCGAGAGCGCGACAAACGTCCGCGTCTCTCTCTTCGTGCGCCTCGTGCGCCTGCGCGACCGCACCATCGTCACCTCGCGCGAGTTCACCGCCGAGGCAAGGGCGGGCAGCGGCATGGACGGGGTCGTCGCGGGATACGACGCCGCGCTCGACGAGGTTCTCACCGAGCTCGCAATCTGGACATACGAACAGTCGCTCGCGGCGATGCCGGAGAAGGCGGGGAGTTAGGTCTCTCACCTCTCCACGTCATTGCGAGGAGCGGCAATGCCGCGACGAAGCAATCCAGGGCCGCTTGCTCGGTGCATGCCGCTCCTGGATTGCTCGCGGAGCCTGTCCTCGGGCCGCGCAAGCGCGGACCCGTGGGCTCGCAATGACGCGAGAAGAGAAGAGGCGGAAGAGCTCGATCTTTATGACAGCTTTCCCGTCGCCTGGCCGAGCATGAGATAGACCTTGCCCGTGTCCGAGGTGAGGTAGGTATCTACCAGGATGTTGTCGCGGTCGCGCGCCGTTGCCGCGCCGAGCAGTTCCTCGAAACTGCCGAGGAAGCGGTCGACATGGGAACGGAACTCGCCGTCCTTGCGGTATTTCTGCGCGATGCGGTCGTAGAGTTCGCGGCCCGCGAGATTATAGAGGCGGCGCGTGAAGACGTTGCGCTCGCCCGCCTGGTAGCGCTGCCAGAGTTCCGGCGGCGGGCTTTGTTCGAGGGCGCGGTCGAGGTCGATGGCGAGCGCCTGCAGCGTCTCGATCACCTGCAGCGAGGCGCGCTGGAAGTCGCGGTCGCCGCCTGCGAAGCCGTTCTCGCCGCCACCACCGCCGCGCCGTTCGGCCGCCGCCAGCAGTTCCGACATGCCCCAGCGGCGCTGGTCGCCGCCCGCGCGCTGTATCTCCGGCAGCGGCGCAACAGATCGCTGCAAGCCCCGTTCCACCGCCGGGTAGGGCTGCGGCGAGGAGCGGTCGAGCGTGCGTGCATGGCGCACGACGATTTCAGCGATGGTTGCAAGCGCCGATATCTGTTCCTCGAGCACGTCTTTCAGCGCGCTGGCGCTCTCCGCCGCTTCCGCGGGCAGTTCGGACATGCGGCTTGCCAGTTCGTCCGTCGCCTCGTGCAGCGCGCGTCCCGCCTCGCGCGCGGTGCCGCCAAGGCCGATCATCGCGGCGTTGAAGCGGTCGGCCGCGTTGTCGCCGTCGGCGGCCGCGCGTTCGACAAGCGCGCGCAGTTCGTCCGTCTTCGCGCCCACCTTGTCGCTCATCGTTTCGGTCGCCTGGATCACGTTGCTGGAGAGCGCATGGGTCGCGGCGGTGAGCCGTTCCGTCGTCGCCGCAATCGCCTCGCGCGCCGCGTGCGTTACCTCGTTCGACAGCGCGCCCGATGCCGCCTTCAATTCGTCCACCGTCGCACCGATGGCGCGCGTCGCCGCGCCTGCCGAGCGGCTCACCGAGGTCGAGGCGTCGGCCGCTTCGTCGGCGCCGCGGCGGATTTCGCCGGCGATGCTTTCGCGAAGCGCGGCCGCGCGTGCCGCCGCCGCCTCGAAGATCGTGTCGAGACCGGCGCTCAGGCTCGATACGGCCCGGCTGATCTCCGCCGTGTGGTGCGCGAGCGCCTTGTCGGCCGCGCTCATGCCGTCGCGATGCGCCTCGAACACGGTTTCGAGCCGCTTGTGTTCTTCTTCCAGACGTCCGGCGGCCTCCGCGACGATCTCGCGCTGGAGCTCGTAGCGCTTGCCGATTTCGTCCGCCTTCGACAGCGCCGTCTCCGCCACCACTTCGAGGCGCGAGCTCTGCCGGTCGAGCATCGCTGCCGTCTGGTCGGCGCCCGCGCGTGCCGCCTCGCTCGTGCGCGACAGGGCCTCCGCCTGTTCGGCCATGCGCTTGCCCGCGGCGTCGAGATCGCCTTCCGCCTTGCCCGCAACGCCGCGCACGGCGTCCACCTGTTCGCGGATCGCGCGCGAAATCGTGTCGCTTTCGCTGCCCAGCGTCCGGGCGATTTCCTCCAGGCTCTGCTTGTGGCGGGCGATGAGGTCTTCCATCGTCCTTGTGCGGAATTCAGCGCGGCCCGAGCCCCGGTCGATCTCCTCGACCTCGCGGGCCACGATCTCCTTGAGGTCCGAAGCCTGTTTCAGCGCCGCGTCCAGCCCTTCGCGCATGGCGTCGAGTTCGCGGCGCACGGCGGAGGAAATCGTCGTTATCTGGCCGGTCGCGAAGTCCTCCGGATCGGACAGGCGGATCGCCGTGCGGGCGAGCGCTTCCGACATGAGCTTCATTTCCTGTCCGCGCCAGATCGTCCAGGCGAGCATCCAGACGAGGAGGAGGGGGCCTGCCGCCACCGCCACGATGGCGCCGGTCTCGAATTCGCCGAGCGCCGCCAGGCCCTCCGCGCCATAGCGGCCCCACAGGAAGGCGGCCACCGCGCCGAGCCACAACAGGCCCGCCAGCGCCGCCGCCAGCGGAATGCGCTTCGAGGGCCGCCGCGCGATCATGCGATAGAGCGCGCCGCCCGTCGGGCTGTCCTCGTTCGCCGCGCGCGCAGGCGCGCCTGCCTCGGCGGGTTTTCCGGCAGCGGTTTCGCCGGGCGTCTCCCGGGGCGTGTCGGAGGAGGCCAGATCCTTGTTTTTCATGAGCTTTCCCGGCGTCTGCGTCATTGCAGCCATCTCAAGTTGTCGGACCCCGGCAAGGGCGTCAACCATGTCGCGCGCCGCCCTGCCGGCGACAAAGAAAACCCCCCGCGCACGGGGGGCATGCCGGGGGCAATTTTGAGGGGCTTACGCAGGACCGCGGCAGCCATTTTCACAAGGTTCTTCCGCAGCCCGTGTGAACCACGTTAGACCTTGTTTACCATAAGTTCAATGCCGCCCGCGCTGCGGCGAACGGCCATTTTTCCGGGCACGCGGAGACCCGGTTTAACCAATCGGTATCGTCTTCGCTCCTACCATGAGGACATCGAATCGGAAGGGACAAGGAGCGGCGGCATGAGACCCATGAGCCTCGCAACGCGGTTGGAACCCGGCGACGCTTCACAGGATGCGCCCTGCGGCGCGGGACGCCCGATCGACCTCGTCCACCTCTCCAGATACACGCTCGGCAACCGCTCGCTCGAAAACGAGCTGCTCGGTCTCTTCCGCAACCAGGCGGATGTCTATATCGCGCGGCTCGACGAGGCCGCCGACGACACGGAATGGAAGAACGCCGCCCACAGCCTCAAGGGTTCCGCCCGTGGCCTCGGCGCCTGGACGCTTGCCGATCTCGCCGAAGAGGCCGAGGCAACGGCGCTCGCCGCGCGCGCGGGCATCATGGCCCGCATCCGCGAAGCAACCGCCGCCGTCAACACCTTCATCGACAGCTTCATGGAAGCGTGAGCGCGGGAATTTCTCCGGTCTGCGAAATAATTATCGTCATTGCGAGGAGCGGCTAAGCCGCGACGCGGCAATCCAGGAGCCGCTCGCTCCGCGCCGGCCGCTCTGGATCGCCACCGCCGCCTTGCAGGCGGCCTCGCGATGACAGTCCGTAGGGAAGTGCCGGGATGACAAAAGAGATTTTATCAGTCTACAGAATAAAGTTCGTCATGGCCCGGCTTGTCCGGGTCATCCACGCCTGCCCCGGCGAAAGCCGGGGTCTTTCTTTTCTTCTATTCCGTGCCGCAAAGACGCGGATGGCCCGCATAAAGCGGGCCATGACGACTTTGGGTTTTGAAACCGGCCCGGCTTTTTTGAAACCGGACCCGGTCAGAACAACCGAGTGGCCCGGAAAACTCAATTTCGCAGTTCCGAGTCCAGGATGCCGACGAACGAACGTTTCTCTCGCAAAGTCAAAGTCTTGGACCGCCCCGGAAAAATTTAAACCGGACAGCAGCGGGCTTGACCCGGGGGTCCAGAAGCCGTGGAACACGGCGTCTCTCTTCGCAAGAATTCTTCAAGGGACGAAGCCGGCTTCGGCCCGCTTCACCTCCCCAACCTCGTCATTGCGAGCCTCGCGTCAGCGAGGCGCGGCAATCCACAGGGCCTCCCGGTAACGAGTGCCGGAGCGAAAACAGTACCGCTCATTCTTGTGTCCCGGACGGTTGATCTCCGGCGTGATACAAGAAGCCGCGGAATCGTCCGGTCGATTCAGCGGGAGAAGAAACGTGCAGAAATCCGCCTCGGAAACGGCCTCCGCCGAAGCCGCGCTCGGCGTTGCCTCGGCGGGCCTCGGTTATCTGCTCTGGGGCCTTTCCGTCATCTTTTACAAACAGTTGATGGACGTGCCGCCTTTCGAGGTGATGGCGCATCGCTCCGTCTGGAGCGTGGTGCTGACGCTGGCGATGATCTTCCTCCTCGCGCGCCATGCCGAACTCGTCGCCATGCTCCGTGACCGCCGTACCATGCTGACGCTGGTGGGCACCGGCCTTCTCATCGGCTCCAACTGGTTCGTCTTCATCTATTCGATCAACGAGGCGCGCATCGTCGAGACGAGCCTCGGCTACTACATCAATCCGCTGATGAGCGTGCTGCTCGGTGTCGCCTTTCTCGGCGAGCGCCTGTCGCGGTGGCAAATCCTCGCGGTCGCGCTCGCCGCCATCGGCGTGGCGATCTTCGCTTTCGATCTCGGTCAGCTCCCCTGGATATCGCTCTACCTCGCGGGCAGCTTCGCGGCCTATGGCTATCTGCGGAAAGTCTCCCGTGCGACGCCCCTCGAAGGTCTCTTCGTCGAGGTGCTCGTCCTGCTGCCTTTCGCGCTCGGCTATCTGTGGTGGCTCTCCGGCCATGGCGGCACGAGCTTCGGCAATGGAAGCCGGTTCACCTGGACCCTCCTTGTACTGACGGGTCCGATGACGGCCGTGCCGCTCTTCCTCTTCGTCTTCGGGGCACAGCGCATCCGCCTCGCCACCCTGGGCCTGATGCAGTATCTCGCCCCGACGACGCAGTTCCTCGTCGCCGTCCTCCTCTATGGAGAGCCGCTGGGCACCGTCCAGGCGATGACCTTCGGCCTCATCTGGGCCGGACTGGGGATATTCTCGTTCGGCACATGGCGCCGCGAGCGCGAACTGCGCCGCACGGCCGCCCTCGCAAACCGGGGATAGGTTTCGCGCCGCGTCGTTTATGACAGTTGAGTGACATTCGTGTGACAGTCGCCCCTGTTTATCCTCACAGAGCGGCCTCGATCCGGGGCAGGATATCCTCGACCCGGTCGACCACCGAATAGATGCGGCGGATATCCGAGCGGGCAAAACCGGCCTTTATGATGTGGTCGAGAAGCTCGATCATCGGCTCCCAGAAGCCCTTGAGGTTAGCGATCACGATCGGGTTCGAATGCCTCCCGAGCTGCGCCCAGGTCAGCATCTCGATCGTCTCCTCGACCGTTCCAATACCTCCGGGAAGAGCCACAAAGGCTTGAGAACGTTCGAACATCAGCTGTTTGCGGGCATGCATGCTCTCGGTGACGATGAGCTCGCTCACCTCCTTGAACTCGACTTCCACCTCCGTCAGGAACCGCGGGATGATGCCCGTCACGCGGCCTCCCTCGGCGAGCACGGCCCTCGCCACCGCGCCCATCACGCCGATCCCGCCGCCGCCATAAACGAGCTCCACGCCCGACTTCGCCATGAGCCGGCCGAACCGGTCGCCGGCCTCCATGAACACAGGATCGCTCCCCGTGCTGGAACCGCAATAGACACAAACGCTTTTGAGCTGCATGGAAGGAGGGTCATCCTTGATTTCTGTGGGTCGCAGGGTAACCCGCGAGGTTTCACATTGGTGCCGTAATTGCAAGTTACGCGGTAGAATACGTTGATAGTGGGGCACTGTTCCGTTTCGGCTCAGCCATATCGGGGAAGGAAACAGGAAGATGAAAATCGGGGCAATTATCGGCGCCTTCGTCGTGGCGCTTCTTCTTCTCATTGGCGGCTGGTGGTTCTTTCTGCGTGGCGGCACGGAACCCGCGCCATCCGAAGTGACGGCCGAAGCGCCTGCCGATACCGCCGAGCCCGTCGAGGAACAGGAAGACCCCTCCATCCCGACCTTCGATATCGTTCGCGTCGAGCGCGACGGTTCGACGCTCGCCGCGGGGCGTTCGCTCCCTGGAGCCCGCATCCAGCTCAAGGCGAATGGCGAAATCGTTGCCGAAACCGAAGCCGACGGCAATGGCGAATGGGTTGCCGTCCTTGAGGAACCGCTGAAGCCGGGCACCGTCGAACTGCGCCTCACCGCGATCAATCCGGATGGCAGCACCAGAGACAGCAAGCAGGTCGTGACGGTGTCGGTCCCCGAAGACGAGAACGGGCAGACGCTCGTCGTCCGCAGCGAGCCCGGCAAGGCAAGCAAGGTGCTCCAGGGCCCCGGCGTGCCCTCCGATGCGGGCAACCTTGTCCTCGAGACTGTGGATTACGACGAGAAGGGTAACATCATCATTTCCGGCCGCGCCGCCGCCGGCGCCACCGTCCGCATCTATGTCGGCGGAGAACTCGCCGGAGAGACCCGAGCAGACAAAACGGGCCACTGGGAATTGAGCCCGGATGCTGACATTGCGCCCGGCCAATATGCCCTTCGCGTGGACCAGGTCGACGAGGAAGGCCGCGTCGTCGGCCGCGTCGAAGTGCCGTTCGAACGGGGTGAACCGTCCGCCGTCCTCGCCGCGCTGAAAGAGGGCAAGGTGGTGATCCAGCCGGGCAACAACCTCTGGAATATCGCGCGCCAAATCTACGGTTCGGGCTTCAGCTACACGGTCATCTACGAAGCCAACAAGGACCAGATTCGCGACCCGGACCTCATCTATCCGGGGCAGATATTCGAGACGCCGGCGCAGAGCCGCTGAAAAATCTTGTCCCCGGCCTGAATAGGCTTATCTAGTGTATGGATTAACGCCCTGTCCGGGCTCCCGGATGGGGCGTTTGCTTGTACGCGAATGCATTGGCGAAGCTGCCCCTTGTGCGCGGCTGCCGAAGCGGAGACCCTGCAACCGATGTCACCCGGCCTGAAGCATGCCTCGCGAGACGGCCCCGATCCCGTAACGGGCGGGGCGCCGGACGTCCGCCGCAACGCGGCCCGGACGCTCGCGAACATGTTGCCCCGTCTCTGGCCGAAGGGAAGGGCGGACCTGCGCCTGCGTGTCGTCCTGGCGATGGTGGCACTCATCGCCGCAAAGGGCATCACGGTCTATGTCCCCTTCCTCTACAAGGAAGCGGTGGACGCCCTCTCGCCCGAAACGGTAGCAGCGGCCGCCATCATCGTGCCCGTCATGCTGATCGTGAGTTATGGCGTCGGCCGCATCATGATGATCGCGCTGGCGCAGCTTCGCGACGCGATTTTCGCGAAGGTCGGCCAGAATGCGGTGCGCGAACTTGCGGTCGAGACGTTCCGTCATCTGCATGCATTGTCTCTGCGTTTTCATCTGGAGCGGCGCACCGGCGGCCTCTCGCGCGTGATCGAGCGCGGCACCAAGGGCATCGATTTCCTGCTGCGCTTCTCGCTCTTCAACATCGTGCCGACGATCATCGAGCTCGCGCTCGTCTGCGTCATTCTCGCCTACGCCTTCGACATCTGGTACTCGGTCGTAACGGCCGCCACGGTCATCGTCTACATGGCCTTCACCTTCTCCGTGACGGAGTGGCGCACGCGCTTTCGCCGCGAGATGAACGACCTCGACACCGAAGCGAACACCAAGGCCGTGGACAGTCTCCTGAACTACGAGACGGTCAAGTATTTCGGTAACGAGGAGCACGAGACGCGGCGCTTCAACCGTTCGATGGAGGGCTATGAACGCGCTGCCATCAAGACGGCGACCTCGCTCTCGCTGCTGAACACCGGCCAGACGCTGATTTTCAGCGGTGGGCTCACCGTCCTCATGCTCATGGCGGCAAATGGTATTGCGGAAGGTGTGCTCACCGTCGGCTCCTTCGTGATGATCAACGCTTATCTGATCCAGCTCTATCAGCCGCTCAATCTTCTTGGCACGGTCTATCGCGAAATCAGGCAGGCATTGATCGACATGGAGACCATGTTCGATCTGCTTCAGGTTCCCGCCGAGATCAAGGACAAGCCGGATGCTGCTGCTCTCGATATTTCCGGCGGCGAGATCGTTTTCGACAACGTAAGTTTCTACTATGACCGCGACCGCCGCATTCTGGACGGCGTTTCCTTTCGTGTGCCGGCCGGCGCGACTCTAGCGATTGTCGGGCCCTCGGGTGCAGGCAAATCGACGATTGCCCGCATCCTCTTTCGCTTCTACGACATTTCGGAAGGGGCGGTACGAATTGACGGACAGGACATACGCGACGTTCGCCAGGACAGTCTGCGCGCGGCCATCGGCATGGTTCCGCAGGACACCGTTCTTTTCAACGATACCATTCGCTACAACATTCGATACGGACGCCCCGATGCGACGGACGAGGAGGTTCGCGAGGCAGCGGAACTCGCTCAGATTGGACGTTTCATTGAACGCTTGCCGCAGGGCTACGACACGCGCGTCGGCGAGCGGGGGCTGAAGCTGTCGGGAGGCGAGAAACAGCGCGTCGCGATTGCGCGGACGATCCTGAAGAATCCGCCGCTCCTTCTGCTGGACGAGGCGACGTCGGCGCTGGACACGCATACCGAGAAGGACATCCAGACGGCCTTGAGGCGGATATCGCAGAACCGTAC
>JACIYQ010000227.1 GCA_014359855.1 Parvibaculum sp. | reverse complement strand
GCCATCATGACGAGCATGTTGTGCGGGACCGTGCGGCCGGTGCAGGCGATCGGCATGATGAGGGCGGGCAGGCCGAGGATGAGCAGGATGTTCGCGATGTTGCTGCCGACGACATTGCCGATGGCGATGCCCGGCGATCCGGCGAGGGCGGCGCGCACCGAGACGAAAAGCTCCGGTGCGGAGGTGCCGAAGGCGACGATGGTGAGCGCGATCAGCAACGGTGAGAGACCGTATCGCGCGGCAAGGGAGGCGGCGCCGCGGACAAGGAAGTCGCCGCAGACGATGAGGATGACGAGGCCACCCGCCAGATAGACGTAGGACATGTCAGGCATCGGCAGCCTCCGGCGCGGCCGGGCACGGGACGGCGCGCGCGATGCCGGGACCGTCCGCGTATGGACATGATCTGTAGCTGCAAGCCACGCGGCTTCCGGTCCGCATATCGATGCTGGTCCTTCCGGTTTCGGCTGGGTCCGCCCCCGGCCCCCTTGCAGGGCATATAAGGTGGACAGCGATCCATGGCAAGAATGGCGCGGTATTCGCCGCATTGCGGCAAGATTTGCGGTACTCTAGAAGAAGAGCAGCGGCGGCGAGGTGACAGTGGAAAACGAGGTTCTGAGTGCGGGGGCGGCGGTGGAGGCCGTCGTGGCGGGGGGAATCCATGTCCCTTATCTCAAGGAAGTCATCGTTTTCCTGATTGCGGCGGTCGCCGTGATGCCGCTGTTTCACTGGTTCCGGGCGAGTACGGTGCTCGGCTATCTCTTTATCGGCGCCCTGATCGGGCCGCATGGCGTTGCGCTGATCGGGGATGCGGAAGGCGTTTCCCAGATCGGCGAACTGGGCGTCGTTTTCCTGCTGTTTACCATCGGACTCGAATTGTCGTGGCAGAGGCTGCGGTCGATGCGGACCTATGTGCTGGGGCTGGGCAGCGCGCAGGTGCTGGTTTGCGGGGCGGCGCTGACGGGACTGTTCATGGCGGCGGGGCAATCCGTTCCGGCCTCGACCATTCTCGGCTTCGCGCTGGCGCTTTCCTCCACCGCCATCGTCACGCAACTGCTGATCGAGCGGGGCGAGTTTGCCGCACAGCCGGGACGCATCGCCTTTTCGATCCTGCTGATGCAGGACCTCGCGGTGGTGCCGCTTCTCGTCATGGTGTCGATCTTCAGCGCCTATGCGCAGGGCGGGGACGAGGTGAACATGTTCAGCCTCGCGGGGATCGCGATGCTGAAGGCGGCGCTTGCCGTGGCGCTCATCCTGACCGTTGGCCGCTATGTGCTGCGCTGGCTCTACGGCGTGGTGGCGCGGACGAAAAATCCGGAACTCTTTCTCGCGCTGTCGCTGCTCGCCGCGCTGCTGACGGCGGTGGCGACGGGCGCGGCGGGGCTTTCGATGGCGCTCGGCGCGTTCCTCGCCGGGCTTCTGCTTTCCGATACCGAGTTCCGTCCGCAGATCGAGACGGACATACAGCCCTTCAAGGCGCTGCTGCTCGGCCTCTTCTTCATCAGCGTCGGCATTGGCATGGACTTCTCGGTGCTGCGGGACAATTTCGATGCCGTGCTGGCGCTCATCGCGGTCTTCACGCTGCTCAAGGCGCTGCTCATCGCGGGGCTTACCTATTCCTTCGGGCAGACGCGGCTCTGTTCGCTGCGCACGGGACTTCTGCTCGCATCGGGCGGGGAGTTCGCCTTCGTGGTGATTTCGGGGGCGGTGGCGGGCGGCGTGGTGCCGCTCACCGTCGCGCATGTGGTGCAGCTATCGGCGGCGGTGTCGATGGCGCTGACGCCGGGGCTTGCGGCGCTTGGCGGCTGGCTGCAGACGCGGCTCGACGGCATGGAAGGCGACAGGGAGCGCGATGCCGACGGAAAGGCCGCGGCGCTCGAGGCGCATGTCATCATCGCGGGCTATGGGCGTGTGGGCCGCACCATCGGACGGCTGCTCAGCGAGCAGCAGCTTCCGTTTGTGGCGCTCGATCTCGATCCGATGCGCTCGCGCACGGCGCGGACGCGCGGCGAACTCGTCTATTATGGCGATGCGGCGCGGGCCGAGATGCTGGAGCGCGTGGGCATCGCCAGGGCGTCGGCGGTCGTCGTGACGCTGGACGACAGCGCGGCGGCGAGCCGGCTCGTCAAGGCGCTCAGGGCGAAGTGGCCGAAGGTGCCTGTCTATGCGCGGGCGCGGGACCGCGAGCACATGATCGAGCTCGAAAAGGCGGGCGCGACGGCGGTGGTGCATGAAGCGCTCGAAGCGTCGCTGCAGCTTTCCGGCCATGTGCTGCGCGCCATCGGCGCCTCGAACGAGGTGGCGGCGACGCTGATCGACCGCGTGCGCGTGGAGGTCTATGAGCGGCAGGCGGTGGCGCCCGACGAGGCGCCCTAGCCGGGTCAGGCCTCGTAGATCGCGTAGTGCTTGCGCGTGCGCTCGATCACTTCCCAGACACCCTTGAAGCCGGCCGGGATGACGAAGGCGTCGCCCTTTCGCACCGTCATCGGCTCGCCGCCGCCGGCCGGCACGATGCGGCTCACGCCGTCGAGGATGTGGCAGAACTCGTGCTCGGTATATTCGATGCGCCAGGCGCCCGGCTCGCTTTCCCAGATGCCCGAGAAGAACTTGCCGTCCGGCGAGGTGTAGAGGTTCCAGACGCGGTTGTCCGGCTTGCCGGAAAGGACGCGGGCGGGATCGGGCGCACCCTTCCCGGGGGCAAGCTCCGTGATGTCGAAGGGGACCGGCAAGACCGTCATTTGAGCACTCCCTCAGTTCTTTTTCGTCAGCCTAACATGGCGGTTTTTCTGGCCGGAAGCTTGCTTCGTTCGAGGGACCATATAACCGGCAGTCCCGAAACAGGACAAATCCTGCCCGGGCCGTGTCAGGAGCGGACGATGAGTATTTCGAGCGAGGAAACCCTTGAACGCCCGGTGACGTTCGCCAGGCGCGGCGCGCGGGGAACGACGGCGCGTTTCCGGGCGGGCTACGAGGCAAGGCTCGCGCATGCGGCAGGGATCACGCTTTATGAAAGTTTCGAGGCGGCGGAACCCGTGTGGCGCGCTTTCGAGGCCCATGCCGCCGGAACCGCCTTCCAGAGTTTCGACTGGCTTTCGATCTGGCACCGGCATGTGGGAGAGCGTCTCGGCATCGAACCGGCGATCGCGGTTGTCACGCGGGCCGGCGAGCCGCTGATGCTCGCGCCGCTCGGCATTGAGCGGCGGTTCGGCCTCAGGCGTCTCGTCTGGCTCGGCGGGCGGATGGCCGATTACAAGGGGCCGCTGCTCGCAAGCGATTTCGAGGCGCGGCTCGACGATGTATCCGGGGACGGCTTCGAGGCGCTGTGGCGGCAGATCCGCCGCGCCCTGCCACGCCACGACCTCGTGATGCTGGACAGCCAGCCCGTGTCGCTCGGCACGCCCTCGGCACCGCTCGGCAATCCCTTCGCGGCGCTCTCATCCTCGCCCGCGCCGGACGCGGCCTATGTCTTCGGCCTGCCGTCGACATTCGAGGAATTCTCGCAGCGCTACCGGGCGGAGACGCGGCGCATCGACCGCTCCAAATTCCGCAAGCTCGAGGCGGAGGGTGAGGTGACGTTCCGCATCGCGGAGACGGCGGAAGAGCGCATCGCGATGACGGAGGATATTCTCTCGCGCAAGGCGGTGCAGCTCGCGGCGCAGGGCATTTCCTCGATCTTCGAGAATGCGGATTATCTTGCCGCGTGGCACGGCCTCGCGGCGCTGCCGGAGGCGCGCAAGCTGCTCGAGGTCGCGGAACTGCGGCTCGACGGCGAATTTCTCTCAGGCAGCATTGGCCATGTCTGGCGCGGGCGCTCGACACTGATGGTGCATACCTATGACCATGAATTGCTGCCGAAGCTCTCGCCGGGGCGGCTGCATCTGCTGAAGCTGCTGCAATCGAGCATCGAGCGGGGGATCGCGACCTACGATCTCTCCGTGGGCTATGCGGCCTACAAGGAAAGCTTCTGCGACACGCCGATGGAAATGCGCAACATGATCGCGGGGGCGAGCCTTGCGGGACATGGCGCAGCGCTCGCAATCCGCGCGGGGCTGGCGGCGAAACGGCGGATCAAGAGCGATCCGCGCCTCATGGGGCTGGTGCAGAAGGTAAGGGCGAAGCTCGCCTGAGCCTTGCTTATTGAGGCCGCGCGTCCCAGGGCTCCAGCGTGCCTGCGATGCGGCGCGGCAGCGGCATTTCCATCTGGGCGATGGCGG
This sequence comes from Parvibaculum sp., assembly GCA_014359855.1. Classification (GTDB taxonomy): domain Bacteria; phylum Pseudomonadota; class Alphaproteobacteria; order Parvibaculales; family Parvibaculaceae; genus Parvibaculum. The sequence continues at coordinate 7,119 of JACIYQ010000227.1, read as the reverse complement.
CGGCGGAAATCTCTTCATGATTGAGCCAGCGCGAGGCACCGTTCTCGCGCATAAAGCCGAGCACAACCTGCGCATATGAAATATCCGGCTGGTGGGCGAGAGCCTCGGCGCGGATGGAGGCGATGGAGGGCTCGCCGTTTTTTCCCGCAAGGATCGAGCGGCTGCCCATCACCTCGATGAGCGTGCCGCCCGGCGCGACCAGCGCATCGAGCGCGGCGCGCAGAAGCTCCGCACGGGGACGTATCCATGTGAGGGCGAGGGAGAAGGGGGCGTGTTCCTCAAGCGCGGCGAGAAGCACGGGCTCGTCCTCACAGGAGACGGGGAGAGCGATGCATTTCGCGTCGAGCGCTTCGTCGCCGAAAGAGAAGCTGCCCGCATTGCGCGAGACGATGACGGATTTTTCCGCCAGTCCGGCGGCATGGCGCGCGGCGGCGGAGAGCATGCCCGTGGTGCCGAGAAGAAGCGCCGTACCCGCCATGTTTTTCCTTCGTCAGCGGCAAGTCCGTGGGCTGTTTTCCCGAGTGTAGTACGGACGCGGAACATAGCGAAAGCCCGGGGTTTGCGAGGGATTTTCGCCGATTTCCGCGCGGGAGGGACATTTCGCTGACGCAAATGTGAGTTGTGGCGGGGAGGGGTGTTCGTCAGTTTTGTGCCCGCAAGGAAATTCAGCGGAGGACGGATGGACGGATTCATGGAAGCGTTGCAGGCCGCACAAGCCTCGCAGGATGCCTATGTCGCGGCGCTGCCGATGTGGGTGCAGTACTGGATGATGTGGCTGACGCTTGTGCTGGGGCTCGGCGCGCTCGTCTTTTCCTTCGTGCGGGCGGAAGCGCGCTGGCTGCTGCTGGCGACGATGATCGTGTCGCTGGTCTTCGATGCGAAGGATGTGGTGGAGTATTTGATGGGGGTGTGAGGGGGCGTAACAATGAGGGAAGTTTAGTCAAAGCCCTCGTCAGCCATTTTTCCGGCCCTCCAAAATGGCTTTATACTGTGGCGTTGGTAGCATGTCTCTATGAGGTCTAGATCGATACCGCCGTCTGCCGCGATTTCTTCGAAGTGTAAGAAAAACTCCTCACCTTCGATTACAACTTTCCCTCGCTTTCGTCCTTTTGAGAGCGTGTCGTAACTTGAGCTCATTGCAGAAAGATAGAGATATGCCTCTGAACTGTTTATCAGCGCCAACTCAGTCTGTTTCAACGCAACCCCGACCTCTAAAGGCCCTCGAATTACTCCGCGAGCAATCTGATCTACATAGCTCAAGGCCCGGCTTGCCGTGGAGCCGCGTAAGTGTGCCATAGCGGTGCGAGTGAGCGACGTAAGGGGAGGCGGCTGTGGAAAATCAGCCATCTGGTTTTCTGTAAGCTTGACGTGGCCGTGACCTAGTTCAAACAACTTCTTTAGTATGCTGTATCTTAGCTGCAGAGTTGTAACCGCGCTTAGCATTTCCAAGGCTCCGGCTTGAAGCTCGTTCGCGCGTGCTGTGTACCCTTCTAAAATTCGACTACGTTTTTCGTCTTCGAATTGCTTTTGCTGTGAGGCAATTTGTTGCCGAATTGCAGCAATGGTTAGCATGGCTGCTATAGTGGCTCCGGCACCCGCAAGAATTGATCCGTAAGATGAAAATATTTTATCGGCAGCTCCCCACCAATCGGGGGCTAGGCGAAAACCCGATGCGAAGCAAATCAGAGCTACCGACACGGCCGCCCCTATAACTAGACCGCCAACAAAATCTAGGTGGTCCGACGAATGCTCTGTATCGCCATTGTTCTCCATGCTCTGGTGTCCATTTGAGTGGCTATTACTTTTAAAAACTCGTGTTCGAAAGTGTAGCTACCGCTTCTTGTACTTCCGCGCTCGTGTTCCCGGCTTGCCTGACGTCGAACGCCCTTTCGTCGCCGTTCTTGCAACGCTTTCCTCGACGGCGGATTGCCGGGCCATGGGGTCGTCGGCGATGGCGAGTTCGGTCGCTTCGAGGCGTTTGATTTCGTCGCGCAGGCGCGCGGCGGTTTCGAATTCGAGATCGGCGGCGGCTTCCTTCATCCTGTGTTCGAGATCGGCGATATGGGCGCGGAGGTTATGGCCGATGAAGCTCTCGTCGGCCTCGCCCGTATCGACGCGGACGTGATCGCGCTCATAGACGCTTTCGAGAATGTCGCCGATATTGCGGCGGATGCTCTCCGGCGTGATGCCGTGTTCCTCGTTCCAGGCCTTCTGCTTCTCGCGGCGGCGGTTCGTTTCCGCGATGGCGCGTTCCATCGAGCCGGTGGTCTTGTCGGCATAAAGGATGACGCGGCCATCGACGTTGCGCGCGGCGCGGCCGATGGTCTGGATCAATGAGGTTTCGGAGCGGAGGAAGCCTTCCTTGTCGGCGTCGAGGATGGCGACGAGGGCGCATTCGGGAATGTCGAGACCTTCGCGCAGCAGGTTGATGCCGATGAGCACGTCGAAGGCGCCGAGGCGCAGATCGCGAAGGATCTCGATGCGCTCCAGCGTGTCGATGTCGGAATGCATGTAGCGGACGCGGATGCCCTGTTCGTGCATGTATTCGGTGAGGTCTTCGGCCATGCGCTTGGTCAGCGTGGTGACGAGCACGCGCTGGCCCTTCGCCGCGACCTCGTGGCATTCGGCGATGAGGTCGTCCACCTGCGTGGCGACGGGGCGGATGATGGTCGGCGGGTCGATGAGGCCGGTCGGGCGGATGACCTGTTCGACGAAGACGCCGCCGGTCTGCTCCATCTCCCAGGGGCCGGGCGTCGCCGAGACGAAGACCGACTGCGGGCGCATCGCGTTCCATTCCTCGAAGCGCATGGGCCGGTTGTCGACGCAGGAGGGCAGGCGGAAACCGTATTCCGCGAGCACGGATTTGCGGCGGTAGTCGCCCCGGAACATGCCGCCGATCTGGGGCACGGTGACATGGCTTTCATCGGCGAAGACGAGCGCGTTGTCGGGGAGATATTCGAAGAGGGTGGGCGGCGGCTCGCCGGGCTTGCGGCCGGTGAGATAGCGCGAATAGTTCTCGATGCCGGCGCAGCTTCCCGTCGTCTCCATCATCTCGATGTCGAACTGCGTGCGCTGTTCGAGGCGCTGCGCCTCGAGGAGCTTGCCCATGCCTTTCAGCTCCTGAAGACGGACCTGAAGGTCGTGCTTGATCTCCTCGATCGCCTGGCTGAGGGCGGGGCGGGGCGTGACGTAATGCGAATTGGCGTAGAGCTTCACTTCCGTGAACTTGTCGGTCTTGTGGCCGGTGAGCGGATCGAACTCGGAAATCTCCTCGATCTCGTCGCCGAACATGCCGATGCGCCAGGCGCGGTCTTCATAGTGAGCGGGAAAGACTTCCACGGTGTCGCCGCGCACGCGGAAGGTGCCGCGGCCGAAGGCCTGGTCGTTGCGCTTGTATTGAAGGGCGATGAGATCGGCGATGAGCTGCTTGCGGTCGAGCCGCTCGCCGAGCTTCACCGAGAAGGTCATGGCCGAATAGGTTTCGACCGAGCCGATGCCGTAGATGCAGGAGACGGAGGCGACGATGATGACGTCGTCGCGTTCGAGCAGCGCGCGCGTCGCCGAGTGGCGCATGCGGTCTATCTGCTCGTTGATCGAGCTTTCCTTCTCGATATAGGTGTCGGTGCGCGGAACGTAGGCCTCGGGCTGGTAGTAGTCGTAATAGGAGACGAAATACTCGACCGCGTTCTCCGGGAAGAAGCTCTTGAACTCGCCATAGAGCTGGGCGGCGAGCGTCTTGTTGGGCGCGAGGACGAGGGCGGGGCGCTGCGTGCGCTCGATGACCTGCGCCATGGTGTAGGTCTTGCCGGAGCCGGTGACGCCGAGCAGGACCTGCTCGCGCTCGCCCTTGTTCACGCCTTCGACGAGTTCGGCGATGGCGGTGGGCTGGTCGCCCGCAGGCTGGTATTCGGAGACGAGATTGAGGCGGCGGCCGCCTTCGGATTTCTCCGGGCGTTCGGGGCGGTGCGGGGCGAAGAGCGGCCAGTTGGCGGGGTCGCCCTGGAGCGCGCCCGCCCAGGTGTCGCGGTCGGGCGCAAGGCCGCCTTCGGGCACGAAGCTCGCGCCCGGCGCCTCGGCGAAACCCGCAGCCTTGCCTGCCGGCAGGGGCCGTTCGGAGCCCCGTCCGAACGATTTGAACTTGTCGCGCGCCATGCGCCCAATATGGCCCGAGTCAGCGCGGGTTCAAAGGGGCGCGCGGCAGGCTGCTGCCAGTTTCGGGCAGGTTCTCATCCGTCAGGGAGCTTCACCGGTGCCCGTGCCGGGCGCCGGCTCGTTGCGCCACTCCTCCGGGTTCTCCTTCGACGTGGCGTAGGGAGGATCGGTGTCCGCGGGCGCCCGCCCGGTGTCGACGCCCAGCCGCGGCGGACCGAAGAAGGCGTAGGTCACCGCCAGCAGGAGAATGAAGGCCGCCGCGAAAGAGATGGCGAGCACGTAGCGGGCGCCCGTTCCCGTCACGCCTTGCCGCGCCTCGTCGGTTCCCTTCTCGGTCGGGCTTTTCTCGGGCGGGGCCATGCCTTGTCCTTTCCTTTCCGGTCTCCTTCGCGGAATCAGCTAGGGCCGAAAACGGCTGTGGCAAGGCGGTGGCTTTCCATAGCGTGTGCCTTCTGCAATTCTCGGCTCCATGAACGATGCCGAGACGATTCCGCAAATTCCCGAGGGGCCGGTCCGCACCGGCGCGCACTGGACGATCTATCTGCCGACGCTCGTGGTCGCGGTCACATGGGCGGCCGCCTATTTCTGGGCGGAATGGCAGGAACCGCCGCTGCTGGCGATCGGGAGCATTGCGCTGGCGATCGAGTCCGTCGTGGTACCGCTGCTGCTGGTCCATGCGTATGTGCGGGCGCGCGTGCTCCGCGCCGGGATCGACGGCGGCGTGTTGCAGGCCGTGTGGGGGTTCCCGGTCCGGCGGCGGCTGAAGCTCGGCGTCGCAGACGTGGTGCTCGCGCAGGTGCGGCGCTCCTATGCGCAGCGCTATTTCGGCGGCGGGGCACTTGCGCTGATCGAGCGGAGCGGCAAGCGGCATCTCATTGCCGATCTCGCGCGGCCCGAGGACATCGCGGCGGCGATCAACGAAACCAACAGAAGAAAAGATGCAGCATGAGCCAGATGCGCGATTTCGACGACAATGCGGCCCGCGCTCTCGAGGCGATGTATCTCACCCCGGACGTGGCGGGGCAGCGCGCGAAGGTCATCGAGATGCTGTCGCCCCAGCCGGGCGAGCATGTTCTCGATATCGGCGTCGGACCGGGGCTGCTGGCCTGCGACCTGGCGCGCATGGTGGGTGAGGGCGGACGCCTCGTCGGGCTCGACGCCGCGCCGGCGATGCTGAAGGTCGCGCGCACACGCCTTGCCGCCTCGCCGCAGGCCGAATGCATGGAGGGAGACGCAGCCGACCTGCGGTTTCCAGACGGCGCCTTCGATGTCGCCGTCTCGACGCAGGTGCATGAATATGTGGCGGATATCGACAAGGCGGTGAAGGAACTTCACCGCGTGCTGAAGCCGGGCGGGCGGGCGCTGGTGCTCGACACCGACTGGCGGAGCATCGTGTGGCATTCGTCGGACAAGGCGCGCATGGAACGCGTTTTGCTGTGCTGGGACGATCATCTGGCCGATCCGCATTTGCCGGCGACGCTCGGTGCACGGCTGCGCCGGGCGGGGTTTCGCGTTCTGCGTGTGGAGGTCGTGCCGATGCTCTCGCCGCAATGGCAGCCCGTCTCCTATGCGGCGGGTATCATGAAGACCATTCGCGGGTATGCGATGGCGAACGGAGAGCGGCACGGGCTTTCGAGAGACGAGGTGCAGGCCTGGTATGACGACCAGTTGCGGCTTGCCGAGCGCGGCGCGTTTTTCTTCAGCGTCAACCGCTACGCTTTCCTCGCCGTGCGCTAGGCCGCGCTGTCGGGACCGTAGAGGGCGAGAAACGCGTCGACGACCCCGTAAATCTTTTCGTCCGTGTCCGGCGGCAAGGTTGCCTCGGCATCGAAAAGCGCAGGCCAGACGAAGACTTCCTTCAACATCCCTCCCCCGAGGCGCATGCTGAACGCGCTGTCGTGCGGGCGAAGTTTCCCCTGCTCGATCAGCATGCCGATCACGCTCATCAGGCTGTCGCTTCGCCTGTTGCCGAGGATTTCATACATGTCGCGGGCGAGTTCCGGCGCGCCTGGAACCTCGGCGATCACAATGCGCATCAGCGCGGTTGCGCCGTCCTCGAACTGCGCCGAAAGGTAGCTGCGGCAGATTTTGTAGAGAGCGTCGCGCGCCGAATCCTGCGGGGTGATCAGGCCGTCATAGTTGCCGCTCCCGCGTGCCGACTCCTTGACGACGGCGGTGAACAAGGTCTCCTTGGACGTGAAGTGCTTGTAGAGTGTTGCGGTGGAAACATCCGCGTCCCGTGCGATGTCCGCCATTCCGGCACGGCTATAGCCATTTCTGAGAAAGTTGGCCCGGGCAGCCTCGAGGATTGCTGCCCGCTTCTGTGCGCTTACCTTTTTTCGGTGTGTCTCAAGTCCCAATTGTGTCTTCCCGTGAGGCGCCAGATGCCGGCGGTCTGCCTCCATAGATTTTCATATAGGCGTCGATGCAGGCGTCGATCTTGGCGTCCAAGTCGGCGGGCCGCTTGAAGCCGAGCGAGAAAAGCCCCGGCCAGACAACGAACTCCTTCACCATGCCCGTCAGATGGCGAATGCCTGAACTCGTATCGTGGGGTCTCAAGTCGCCACGTGCGACGAGTTCGTCCACCATTGCCTGAAGCTGGCTGTATCTCTTGAGCACGCTATTCTCATAGACGTCGCGTGCGAGGTCCGGCGCCGACGGAACCTCGGCAATCACAACACGGAGCAGATCGTTCATCTGCTCGTCGAGCTGTTGGCCGGCATACAAGGCGGCGACGTTTCTCAGCACGGTACGTGCCGATTTTCCCTCAATGTCGACAAACATCGAAGTGCCGGTTTCCCGGTACGCGTCCTGCACAACGGCCGCGAAGAGCGATTCCTTGGAGTCGAAATGTTTGTAGAGGGTTGCAGTCGATACATCGGCTTCTCTGGCAATTTCCGCCATGGCCGCGCGGCTGTATCCATCCTTGAGAAAAATTTCCCGCGCTGCTTTCAAAATCGCCGCGCG
>JACIYQ010000226.1 GCA_014359855.1 Parvibaculum sp. | reverse complement strand
TTGTCGGTGATGTCGATGCCGGGCTCGATGCGCCAGAAGAGATCGGGGCAGAGCGCGACATAGCCTTCCCCCGCGAGCCAGTCGCAGAGGTCGCGCATGACCTTGTTGACGCCGAAGATTTCCTGGATGACCACGATACCCGGGCCGGTGCCCGAGGCGGGTTTGGACAGATAGCCCGAGAAAGAGCCGTCCGGTCCCTTGATCGTTATCGTCTCGCCGCTCACTTGCGCATCTCCTCGTATCGTCTCATGGGAAGGGTGGGGTCGCGGGGACTCTACCGATCCTTCAGGAGCGATGCGAGACCGTTTTCCAGGCAGGTGGAACCATCTGCCGGTTCGGAAAACGGTCCAGCTTTTCAAGCGACGAGCAGATTTACACGACCGGATCGAAGCGCGGAGCGCTTCCATCCGGTCGTGATCTGCCCGATGGGATGCGAAGCAGTGGCCTCACTTTTTCAGGGGAGCCCTGTCAGGCGGCACGGCTGGCGTTGCCGCGCGAGAAGAGCCTGGCGAGACGGTTCTGGATCGTCTGGCCGCGGGTCTTGCCGGCCAACTGGTCTTCAGCCTCGCGGATGTCTCCGCGGCGAGCCGAAAGGGCGACATCGAAGGCGCCCACATAACTCGTGGCATAAGTGGCAAGGATGTTCATTTTATTCACCTTCAGACACGGCCAGCGGGGAACCATTCCCATCGAACCCGGCCGCGTATCCTCTTTAAGCTTGGGTTTACGCTGGTGATATGTGCTGCCCGGGCCTATATATCAAACGATCTTTTTGCACCGCAGTTGTGAGATAAACTAACATATGGCCCCCCGCCGCCTGCCATCGCTGAAAGCGCTCCGGGCCTTCGAGGCTGCGGCCCGGCATGGCAGTTTCTCTCAAGCCGCCGCCGAGCTCAGCGTGACCCATGCCGCAATCAGCCATCAGGTCAGGGCGCTGGAGGAAGAACTCGGCGCGCCGCTTTTTCACCGCACGGGCCGTCATGTCGAGCTGACCGAGCGCGGGCAGAAGCTCGTTCCCGTGCTCACCGCCGCTTTCGAGCAGATGGCCGATGCCTGGGCGCAGGCGGGCGCGAAGGATAATGCGACGCTCACCGTTTCGGTCGAGCCCTCCTTTGCGGCGCGCTGGCTGGTGCTCCGGCTCGGCAAGTTCAACCGCGCGAACCCTGAGATCGAGCTTCGCCTGCTGCCATCCTCCGACATCGTCGATTTCGCGCGCGAGGATGTCGATATCGGCATCCGCTACGGGCTCGGCGAGTGGCCGGATGTCGTTTCCGAAAAGCTTTTCGAGGCGACGGTCTATCCCGTCTGTTCGCCCGCGCTCATCGACCCCAGGCGCCCGATCCGCAAACCGGAAGACCTCAAATCCTATCCGCTGCTCCACGAAGAGACGATGCAGCATTGGCTGAACTGGCTCGAAGAGGCGGGTGTGAAACATCCGCACTGGGCGGCGAGGGGCCCGCTCTTCATCGAGGCGAGCCTCGCGCTGCAGGCGGCCGCGGGCGGGCAGGGCGTCGCGCTCGCCAACGATACGCTCGCCATGGCCGACCTAGCCGAGGGCCGTCTCGTCCGCCTGTTCGATATCGAGATGCCGGACGAGGAGGGCTACTGGCTCGTCTATCCCGAAGGCGCGCTGAAGAAACCCAGGGCCGAAGCCTTCCGCAACTGGATCCGCGAGGAGGCCGGGCTCGGGCCGCCCGAACACCCGAAGCCGCCCGAAATGCTCACGCCGCGCGGGCGGGGCAAAGCGGTGGGGTGAAGGTCAGGTCGCTTCGGCAAGGCCAAGTCTGTTTTCGAGGCGTCCCACGCGTTCGTCCAGGCGGTCAAGCCGATTGGAGAGGCTTGCATACTGGCTTTCGAGAATGCCCAACCGTGATTTGACCTCACGCATGTCCTCCGCCAGCCGATCGACTTTCTCATCGATGCGGCGGAGATAGGTCAGAACGAGGCTCTCGGGTCCGTCCGTCATGTCAGACCTTTTATCATAAGCCGCAGACCCCGCCAAACAGGCTAACCGGCCCGCGCCCGCTTCAGTTCCTCGATGAGGGCGCCTGCCGCCGTCACCGGCAGGGAGCAGGTTTCGCCGGCGCAGACGTAAGCGGTGGGTCTGCCGTCCTGCCTCTCCTTGCCATGGGCGGGGTGTCCGGCGGGCAGCGCCTTGCCGCCCGCCACCCGCATCAGCACGCGCGAGGGGCAGGAGACGGAGAAGGCCGCGCGGGCGAGGGGCGCCGTCTCCGCCTCGGTTCCGATCAGCACCACCTGGACGGGCCGGAGCCTGGTGTCGAGGCTCGCGATATAGCTGCCCAGCGGAAAGATGTTCTCCTGCAGCTCGCCCGCGAAGGCCCGGACCACCTCGTCGGCGCGGATGAAATAATCCGCCTTGCCGGTCAGGAGCGCGAGCTTCACCAGCGTGCCCGGCAGTGTGCCGTTGGCGGCGGGCGTCGCGTCGTCGGAAACCGTCCGTCTACGGATGATGAGCGCCGGGGCGTCGCTGGCGGTGAAGAAATAGCCGCCATTCGTCTCGTCGCGGTAATGCGCGTCGAGTTCGGCGACGAGGCTTTCCGCTTCCGCCACATAGCCCTCGTCGCCGGTCGCTTCGGCGAGCGCCACGGCCGCGTCCGCCATATTGGCGAGATCGTCGGCCATGGCGATGTGCTGAAGTTTCCCCTCGCGCCAGGCGTGGTGGAGGCGGCCATCCACTCTCATCGTCTCCATCACGAAGCGGAAGGCCGATGCCGCCATCTCCACCCACGCACTCTCGCCGAAGGTGGCGCCGGCGCGGGCGAGCGCGGCGATCATCAGCCCGTTCCAGTCGGCGAGCACCTTGTCGTCGAAGCCCGGATGGACGCGCATATCGCGCTCGGCAAAGAGCCGCGCCTTCAGCGGTTCGAGCGCCGCTTCCTCTTCGTCGCTGAAAGGCGCGTCGGCGCGGGCGAGGCGGTTCAATATGTTCGTCTCTTCCCAGTTGCCTTCGGCCGTCACATCATAGACCTGCTTGAAAAGTTCCGCCTCGCCGGGCGTGAGGAGATTGTCGATCCCGGCTTCCGACCAGACATAGAATTTGCCCTCGACACCCTCGCTGTCGGCATCGAGCGAAGCGGCAAACCCGCCCCCCTCCGTCAGCATCTCGCGCGCGACCCATTCCACCGTTTCGCGCACGCGCCGCTCGTAAAGCGGCTTGCCGGTTTCGGCCCAGACCAGCGTCAGGAGGTCGATCAGAGCCGCATTGTCGTAGAGCATCTTCTCGAAATGCGGGGCGAGCCAGAACTCGTCCACCGAATAGCGCGCGAAGCCGCCGCCCAGGTGATCGTAGATGCCGCCTTCCGACATGTGGTCGAGGGCGCGGGTGACGGGGAGGGCGAAGTCCTCGCGTCCGGTCCGCAGATGCGCGCGCCACAGAAGCGAGAGCAGGGGCACCTGCGGAAATTTCGGCGCGCCGCGAATGCCGCCATTTTCCGGGTCCATGATCTCGGCGAGTTTTTCGGCGACGATAATCGGCACCTGCGGCGCCGGCTCGCCGGGCCGTGCGGTCCCGGCCTGTTTCTTCAGCGCCTCGGTCAGCGCCGCGCGGTTCTTGTAGACCTTGGCCGGTTCCTCGCGAAAGATGCGCGCGACTTCGGTGAGCACATCGGCGAAGCCGGGACGCCCATAAGCCGCTTCCTTCGGAAAATAGGTGCCGCCCCAGAAGGGCTCGCCCTCCGGCGTCAGGAACATGGTCAGCGGCCAGCCGCCCTGCTGCCCCAGAAGATGCAGCGCCGACATGTAGATCGCGTCGATGTCGGGGCGCTCCTCGCGATCGACCTTGATGTTGACGAAGTGCTCGTTCATCACGGCGGCGACGCCTTCATCCTCGAAGCTTTCATGCGCCATCACATGGCACCAGTGGCAGGCGGCATAGCCGACGGAAAGCAGGACCGGTTTCTTTTCCTTCCGGGCCTGCGCCAGCGCCTCTTCGCCCCAGGGCCGCCAGTGTACGGGATTGTCCGCGTGCTGGAGCAGATAGGGGCTCGTTTCGGCGCTGAGGAAATTTCGTGACATGAGAGCTTCCGGGCGGTTCACTTGAGACAATGATGTGCTACGGGATTTGTTGCGGCAATGTGGGGCAATCCATCCGCCCCGTCGAGAAAGAGATAAGGCGATGAAAGTCACAATCGATGTCGAACTGACGCCGGTCGAAGCGCGGCGGCTGATGGGCCTGCCCGACCTCGAACCGATGCAGCAGCGCCTCATCGCCGAGCTCGAAAAGCGCATGGCCTCGAACATGTCCTATATCGATCCCGAGCAGATCGTGAAGGCGATCATGCCGGTCGGCGCACAGGGGCTCGAGCAGTTCCAGAACCTGCTCTGGGGCATGGCGCAGTCGGCGATGGGCGGCGGCAAGAAGCCCGCGCCGAAAAAAGACGGCACGAAGAAAGAATCCTAGGCGCACAAGCAACGGATCGCAGCGGCTTGGAAACGATTTACGCCCTGTCCACCGCAACGGGACGCGCCGGCATTGCCGTGCTGCGCCTGTCGGGGCCGCATGTGCGCGAGGCCGTTCTCGCGCTTACCGGCGAAGAACCGGGGCCTGCGCGCGAGGCGCGGCTCAGCCGCTTCCGCGATCCGCAAACGCAGGCGCCGCTCGATCGTGGACTTCTTCTGTTCTTCGAGGGCCCGGCGAGTTTCACCGGCGAGGATGTTGCCGAGTTCCACATTCATGGCGGCCGCGCCGTCGTCGCCGCGATGCTGCGCGTCCTGTCCGCGCTGCCGGGGCTTCGCGCGGCCCGGCCCGGCGAGTTTACGCGCCGCGCCTTCGAGAACGGCAAGCTCGACCTCACCGAGGTCGAAGGGCTCGCCGATCTCATCGATGCCGAAACCGAGGCGCAGCGCATCCAGGCGCTGCGCCAGATGGAGGGCGCGCTCGGCCGGCTCTATGAGGGCTGGCGCGCGCGGCTCATCAGGGCGCTGGCTTACGCCGAGGCCGAAATCGATTTTCCCGACGAGGATGTGCCGGGCGGCCTCACCCGCAAGCTCCTCCCCGAGATCGAGGCGCTCGCCGCCGAAATCGCCGCCCATCTCGATGACGGGCGCAAGGGCGAGCGGCTGCGCGACGGGGTCGAGGTGGCGATCATCGGGCCGCCGAATGCGGGCAAGTCGAGCCTCCTCAACCGCCTCGCGGGGCGCGAGGCCGCCATTGTCTCGGAAGAGGCGGGGACGACGCGCGACGTGCTCGAAGTCCGGCTCGATCTTGGCGGCGTGCCGGTGACGCTGGCCGACACGGCGGGATTGCGCGAAGCGGCAGGCGCCATCGAGCGGGAGGGCGTGCGCCGGGCATTGGCGCGTGCGGAGGCGGCCGATCTCCGTCTGGTCATCACCGCTCCCGGAGCGGGCGGCGATTTCTCGCTGGCGCGCGAGGGTGACATCCGCATCGTCAACAAGCTCGATCTCGGTGGCGAGGTGCCGCCCGGCGCCATCGGCGTTTCGGCGCTGACGGGGCAGGGGCTCGACCGGCTTGAGGCGGCGCTGCGCGAGAGGGCCGGCGCGGCCTATGAGGCCCGTGAACATCCGATGATCACCCGCGCCCGTCATCGCGAGGGGCTTGGCGAATGCGCCGCCTCGCTTGCCCGCGCGGCGGAGGCGTTGAAGACGGAACGGCCGGCCGAGCTTGCCGCCGAGGATCTCCGTCTTGCCTCCCGCGCGCTGGGCCGCATCACCGGCCGCGTCGATGTCGAGGATCTGCTCGACGTGATTTTCCGCGACTTCTGCATCGGCAAGTGACGCCGCTTCGGCTCCCTCCGTGAAATTTCTCACCTGTCACTCGTCATGACCCGCTTTATGCGGGTTATCCACGTCTTTCTTCTCTGGATGCCGGAAGACGTGGATGGCCCGCCAAAAAAGTTTGAAGGAGGGCCGGGCATGACGAAGATGGAGGGTTCCACTTGGCGGGTCTGTTTCACGTGAAACAGGAAGAAGGCTCGAATCCGAATCCCCTTCAATCACTTGCGGCAGAATCCTCAACTCGGTGGAATCATGATTCGACTCTGTGGAAAAGTTTGACGGGGCAGGCGCCAGCGACTATTGCTCTGCCGTGTTTGCCGGATTGTGCCGCGGTCGAATCCGTTCCTGCGGCCACAGGCACTTTTTCTCCACCAGGGTTTTTCGGGCGGGTTAATTCGATGACGCGCGAATTCGATGTGATCGTGATCGGCGGCGGCCATGCGGGCTGCGAGGCGGCTTCTGCCGCCGCGCGGACAGGCGCGCGCACGGCGCTCATCACGCACAAGATTTCGACCATCGGCGAGATGTCCTGCAACCCCGCCATTGGCGGGCTCGGCAAGGGCCATCTCGTGCGCGAGGTCGATGCGCTGGACGGGCTCATGGGCCGCGTCGCCGATGCCGCGGGCATCCAGTTCCGCCTCCTCAACCGGCGCAAGGGCCCTGCCGTTCGCGGCCCTCGTGCCCAGGCCGACCGCAAGCTCTATCGCGAGGCCATGCAGGATGCGATCCTGAACCATCCCAATCTCGAGGTGATCGAGGCCGCCGTCTGCGACCTGCTGGTGGAGGCGGGCGAGGTGAGGGGCGTCGCCTCGGAGGACGGACGGCAGTGGAAGGCCGCCCGCGTGGTGCTTACCACCGGCACTTTCCTGCGCGGCATGATTCATCTCGGCACGAGCCGCATCCCGGCGGGCCGGGTAGGGGAGGCGCCGGCGCTCGGTCTTTCGGACCGGCTCTATGGTCTCGGCTTCCAGCTTGGGCGGCTCAAGACGGGCACGCCGCCGCGCCTCGCCGGCGACAGCATCGCCTGGGGCGAACTGGAAGTGCAGCCGGGCGATAATCCGCCCGTCCCCTTCTCCTTCCTGACGACGGAAATCTCGACACCGCAAGTGCCCTGCCACATCACGCGGACCACGGAGGCAGGTCACCGGATCATCGAGGAGAACCTGAAGTTCTCGCCCGTCTATTCGGGCCAGATCGAGGGCGTCGGGCCGCGCTATTGCCCCTCCATCGAGGACAAGGTGGTGCGGTTCCGCGAGCGCGACAGTCACCAGATCTTCCTGGAGCCCGAGGGCCTCGACGACGACACGATCTATCCGAACGGCATTTCGACCGCCCTGCCGGAAGAGGTGCAGCTTGCCTTCCTCAAGACCATTCCGGGCCTTGAGAATGTGGTCATGCGCCGGGCGGGCTATGCCATCGAATATGACTATATCGACCCGCGCGAGCTCACGCCCACGCTGGAGACGCGGCGGCTTCCCGGCCTTTACCTGGCGGGGCAGATCAACGGCACCACGGGCTATGAAGAGGCGGCCGCGCAGGGGTTGATGGCCGGGCTCAATGCGGCGCTGGCGGCGGCGGGCGCGGAACCCCTGATCCTCGACCGGGCGCAGGCCTATATCGGCGTGATGATCGACGATCTGATCACAAGGGGTGTCAGCGAGCCCTATCGCATGTTCACCTCGCGCGCCGAATACCGGCTGACGCTCCGGGCGGACAATGCCGATCAGCGCCTCACGGCGGCGGGGATCGGCGCGGGTGTCGTGGGGGAGGAGAGAGCGTCGGCTTTCCGGGCCCGGATGCAGGCGCTGGAAGCGGCGCGCGCGCTTTGCGCGGCAGCAAGACTGAGCCCCAGCGAGCTCAACAAGCGCGGACTCAAGGTCAATCAGGACGGCGTGGCCCGGAGCGCCATGGATTTGCTTGCCTATCCCGATGTGGACATGGCCCGGCTGGCTGGTATTTGGCCCGTACTGGGCGGTTTCGAGGCCGGTATCGGTGAGCAGATGGAGATCGAGGCCCAATATGCGGGCTATCTGGAGCGCCAGGAGGCCGATATCCGGGCTTTCCGGAAGGATGAGGGGCTGAAGCTCCCCTCCGGACTGGATTACGGGCGCATCGGCGGGCTGTCCTCCGAGGTCCGGCAGAAGCTCTCGGCGGCGCGCCCGGCCACGCTTGGGCAAGCCGCGCGGGTCGATGGGGTGACGCCTGCGGCGCTCACAGCCTTGATGATTCACGTGAAACAAAAGCGCACAGCTTGAGGCATCATACCCGGTATGTCCCAACATGTAGTAGGGGGAGGACCGCAAGTCGTTGATGCGGAATCCTTTTCCGCCCTTCTCGGTGTTTCACGTGAAACAATGGAGCGGCTTGTCCGGTACGAGACCCTCCTGATCAAGTGGCAGAAATCCATAAATCTCGTCTCGGCGAGCACTTTTCCGGAGCTTTGGCGGCGGCATATGCTCGATTCTGCCCAGCTCGCGGCGCTGGCGCCGGAGGGCGTGCGGCGCTGGGCCGATCTCGGCAGCGGCGGCGGCTTTCCGGGCCTGATCGTGGCCATTCTTCTGGCCGGAAGGCCGGGTTTCGAGATGCATCTGGTCGAGAGCGACCAGCGCAAATGCATCTTCATGCGGGAAGTGGCGCGGGCGGCGGAAGCGCCGGTGACGGTCCATAATTGCCGGATCGAGGATTTCGCAGCCGGGCAGGGCGCCTTCGATGTGGTGTCGGCCCGGGCGCTGGCGCCGCTCGACCGGCTTCTCTTCTGGGCCGCACCGCTTTTCGGCCCGCAGACGGTAGGGCTGTTTTTGAAGGGGCAGGGGGTCCGGGACGAATTGACCTTGGCTCGAAAAAGCTGGATATTCAACGCCGACCTTCACCCCTCTCAGTCGGATCCGGCGGGTTCCGTACTGATGTTGCGAGGCCTTCATGGAACAGCTCGACAAGACACTGGTGACTGACGCGGCCCGAAGCGCCGGGAGCGCCATTCCCGCCGAGGGCGGCAATCCGGTGATTGCTCCGTCCACGGATCGTCCGCGTATCCTGGTGGTCGCCAACCAGAAGGGCGGGGTCGGCAAGACCACAACAGCGATCAATCTCGGCACCGCGCTTGCCGCCGTTGGCGAGCGTGTGCTGATCGTCGATCTCGATCCGCAGGGCAATGCCAGCACCGGCCTCGGCATCGGTCATACCGAGCGCAAGGTGTCGGCTTACGATGTGCTGATCGGCGCGGCGCTGATCGAGGATGCAATCGTGCCCACCAAAGTGCCCGGCCTCGATATTGTTCCGTCCACGATGGATCTGCTCGGTGCCGAGCTTGAACTGGCCAGCGTGCAGCGCCGCTCGCATCGCCTGCGCGATGCGCTGTCGCGCATGCCGCGTCATGGCAAGACGCGCGGCGACAGCGATGCCGAGAAGCAGAGCACCTCGCGGCCCTACTCCTATCTGCTGATCGATTGCCCGCCTTCGCTCAACCTGCTCACCATCAATGCGATGACGGCGGCGGACGCGATCCTCGTGCCGCTGCAATGCGAGTTCTTTGCACTGGAAGGTTTGAGCCAGCTCCTGCGCACCGTCGAGCGCGTCAAGACCAGCCTCAATCCGCGTCTCGACATCCAGGGCATCGTGCTCACCATGTTCGACCAGCGCAACAAGCTTTCCGACCAGGTCGCCTCCGATGTGCGCTCCTATCTCGGCGACAAGGTCTATCGCACGGTCATTCCGCGCAATGTCCGCATCTCCGAAGCGCCGTCCTATGGCAAGCCGGCGCTGGTCTACGATCATCGCTGCGCGGGCAGCAAGGCCTATATGAAACTGGCCGCCGAGATGATCCAGCGCGAGCGGCGCATCCGTCAGTCGGCGGCTTGAAGCGCCTGACCGGAGGAGCCGGCGAGGCGAGGGCGCTGCGGAATGTCTTAACAACGCCTCCTAACGAATTGAAACGATTGTATTATGGGTCATACAAGGTAGTGCTTGCGTAAGGCGGAAACTTGACCTGGCGGCGCTTTTCCGAGATTTCGGTAAATTGTGAGCGAGGCCCTACCGGTCCTACCGGCGGGGCGGCTGCCGGGGGCGGGCAGCCAGTATAAAAGAGCCCCAGGGCAGAGATTGGAAGGGAAGCGATGGCAATGGCAGAGGAAACCCCGAGCCGGCTTGGACGTGGTCTGGCGGCGCTGATCGGCGAAGACACCGCCTTCGCGCTTGGCGACAAGGAAGCACCGGCGCCCAGGGGCGTGCGCGAGGTGCCGATCGAGTTCCTGCGCGCGAACCCCTTCCAGCCGCGTCACACCTTCCGGCCGGAAGACCTCGAAGACCTGTCGAACTCGATCCGCGAGAAAGGCATCCTGCAGCCGATCGTGGTGCGCCCCGTGGCGGGCGAGGAGAGCCGCTTCGAGATCGTCGCCGGCGAGCGCCGCTGGCGTGCCGCGCAGGCCGCGCAGCTTCATCAGGTGCCGGTGATCGTCAAGGAACTGAGCGATGCCGAATCGCTCGAAATCGCGATCATCGAAAATGTGCAGCGCGCGGACCTCAACGCCGTCGAAGAGGCGGCGGGCTATGAGCGCCTCATGCAGCAGTTCTCCTATACGCAGGACCAGCTCTCGAAGCTCATCGGCAAGAGCCGCTCCCACGTCGCCAACACGCTGCGCCTTCTCTCGCTGCCCGACAGCGTCCGGGGGCTCATCGAGGAGGGAAAACTCACCGCCGGCCAGGCGCGCCCGCTGATCGGCCATGAGCAGGCCGAGGCCTTCGCGCGCGAGATCGTCGCCAAGGGGCTTTCGGCGCGCGAGGCCGAAGCGCTCACCCGCAAGCCTGATGCGGCGGCGGCGAGCGCCCGGCCGAAGTCGCTCCCGAAGCCCGACAAGGATGCCGACACGCTGGCGCTCGAAAAGAACATCTCCGACCAGCTCGGGCTCAAGGTCGAGATTTCCTTCTCGGGCGACAAGGGCGGCGAGGTGAAGATCGCCTACAAGACGCTCGAGCAGCTCGACGAGATCTGCCGCCGCCTCGCCGGCCGCAATGCCCAGAAGATGCAGTAGGGCATTTCATCCGGGTACGGATGAATTCTGGAACGAGCCTGCTGTTCCCATAATCCGTCATGACCAGCTCTATGCGAGCCATGACGGAGTGGGCGGAGTGTTTTCCGATTTCTTCATCGTCATTGCGAGCAAAGCGAAGCAATCCAGGAGCGGCAAGTTCGGTCCTTGCCGTCCGGACAACCCTCTCCCTGTAGGGATGACACCGAGTTTTTGGCGCGAACAGTCCTTCAGAAACCAATTGACCATTCCCTGTGCAGGGGAAGGGTGGACCCCAATGGGAACCTTGCCTTATCCCCCTGTGGCCCATCTGCCGTTGCAACACTGCACGGGGGTGTGGTTCTTCCGGTACAGCGGGGACAAGAGTGCTATTCATGACGGTTCAATGACATTCGCGTGACAGAGAGCCCTACTTGTCCCCCTTTTGCGGGGATATCGCGGTTCTACCGGCGCGCGCTCCGCGCGCCTTGCGCAATCCGGAAAAGCGTCTGACCGCAGATCGAGACATCGGGCTGGCCGGTCGATTTGCATTGCCCCTCCGCCTCGAGTGCCAGCGCCAGCGCACGGTCGAGGCGCCGCCGGTTCCACAACCGCATTTGTCCTTGTACGGATGGTTTTCGGCTGAAGTGCAGCGGCGGCCGGAAGCCTCTGATCGCACCCTCGACATCGCTGCCGCTTTCCACGCGCGCGGCGGCGAGATGCAGC
Source organism: Parvibaculum sp. (assembly GCA_014359855.1). GTDB lineage: Bacteria > Pseudomonadota > Alphaproteobacteria > Parvibaculales > Parvibaculaceae > Parvibaculum. The sequence goes on along the minus strand of JACIYQ010000226.1, from coordinate 392 downwards.
TGCATGAGGTGGCGCGAAAGCGCATTCAGGATCGCGATGGCGTTGGTGTCGGCAGCCTTGGCGCGAGCGAGCGCCGTATCGAGCCCGTCGAGGTCGCCGGTCATCGCGGCGTCGATCACTTCGTAGAGGCTCGTGCCTGCATTGTCGCCGACGCTTGCCCGCGCATCGTCGAGCGTCACCATGCGCTTCTCGCCGGGCTTGTCCGCCGCCGTTTTCGGCCCCGCATAAAGGATGAGCTTTTCGAGCTCGTTCTGCGTCACGCCGCGGTCGGAGCCGAGGTTCTGCAAGAGATAGTCGAGCGCGGCGGGCTCCGGCGCGAGGCCCTCGGCGGAGAGCCGCGAGCGGATCAGGCTCTCGATCTGCTCGCGCCCGTCGGCATAGCAGGCAATCGC
>JACIYQ010000225.1 GCA_014359855.1 Parvibaculum sp. | reverse complement strand
CATCACGCGGACCCGGATGTCGATGCGACGACGGGCATTCGCTTCCATCCCATCGAAATCCTGCTCAGCATGGGGATCAAGATGGGCGCCGTCGCGCTTCTCGGTGCGCCTGCCGCCGCCGTCATCCTGTTCGAGATCGTGCTCAACGCCACCGCGATGTTCAACCATTCGAACATCGACATCGGCGGCGCGGACAAGTGGATCCGTCCTCTCATCGTGACACCCGACATGCACCGGGTGCACCATTCCATCCACCGGGACGAATACAACACGAATTTCGGTTTCAACCTTTCAGTCTGGGACCGGCTCTTCGGCACCTACCGCGCCTGTCCGCGCGAGGGCCATGAGAAGATGCGGCTCGGCCTTTCCGAATACCCCGCACCCGGCCCGCAGAGACTTGGCTGGAGCCTCATAAATCCGTTTTGGAGCGCCGCGAATCCGGACAATACTCGCGGCCGGGAGAATGGGACATGAAACGGCTCTGCCTGCTGCGCCACGCAAAATCCGACTGGGGCGACCCCGCGAAAGACGACTTCGAACGCCCGCTCAACGCGCGAGGGGTGAAGGCCGCCGGCTTCATGGCGAGCTACATTGCGGCATCGCCCTATCGCCCGGACGCCGTGCTCTGCTCGACAGCCGCCAGGGCGGCGGAGACCTGCGCGCCGCTCTGCGCCAAGCTCAAGAACGTTCCCGTCACCTATCGCGACGAGCTTTATCACGCGATGCCCGACGTTATGCTCGCCGAGATCAGAGCCGTTTCCGACGAGGTCGGGACGCTGCTTGTCGTCGGTCACAATCCGGGGCTCGTGCTGCTCGCCATGGCGCTGGCGGAAGATCCCGATGACGAGACGGCGTTGCGCGTCGCGCATGGCGTGCCGACGGGCGGTTTCATCGTCTTAGAGTTCGACACCGGCCGCTGGTCCGAAATCGCCGAAGGTGAGGGGCACACCGTATTTTTCGGCAGGCCACGCGACCTCATGGCGGACGCGTCCGAAAACGGCTGACGATCCCCGCGGACCTAGATGTGGGAGGATCGGATGGGCAGACCTTTGGACGTCGGCCTTTGCCGGCGTGTTGTTGGTGCAGTCGAGGACGGTCTTTCGACCGGCCATGCGGCGGAACGGTTTTCGGTGAGCAAGGCGGCGGTTGGGGCGTGGGTGCGGCTGAAGCGTGCGACGGGAGATGTCCTGCCCAGGGCTCAGGCTTCGGATCGGCACTCGATCCGCACGAGGCCTTCATCCTTGACCTGATCGAGGCGGCCGGTGCCGAGCTGCGCTTCCTGCCGCCTTACAGCCCGGACTTCAATCCGATCGAGAACGCATTCTCGAAGCTGAAGTCGTTCCTGCGAAAGGCCGCCGCGCGCACGGTCGAAGACCTCTGGCGCATCACCGGCGAAGCCATCGACGCCTTCACACAAAGCGAATGTCAAAATTACTTCGCCGCAGCAGGATATGACTGCGATTGAGATGAATCTGCTCTAGCTTGCCGCCCGGCACTCTCGCGCCACGTCGTGCCGATGCCGTCGAGCTTGACGGCCAGCGGCTCTATCCGCGTCCGGAAGGCGTATTCGGCATAGTCCCAGCGTTCCCCCTTGCGCAAGGCAAAGACGCGGTCAAGCTTCTCCTGCACCGTTCCGATCAGCGAAGCGAGCCTGTCGATCTTTTCGCGCATCTCGACGGGAATCTGCGGCCGTACATCTGCAAGCGTCTTCAGCATCGCGTCGAAGCGCGTATCGCTCGCCACCTCGGGGAGCGTCGCATCCCTGCTCACAGCCATGAAATCCGCGAGTCCGGTGCGCAGGTCGTCGAGATCGCCCCGAAACGTCGCGAAGGGTCCGACCGGCCCCACCACATCGGGCGAGGATATGGCGAGCATCGCGTCCATTATCTCCGTACAGAGCGCCTGTGCCTCGCCGAGTGCAGGCTTCACATCCTCGGTATAGAGCTGAAGGCCCGGATAGCGATTGACCGTACCGACGATCGAGGCGACAGCGCGCTGCTCCGCCAGCAACTGGTCGACAAGACGCTGCATCTCCACGAGCTCAACGAGTTTGCGGCCATCCGTCCATGTCGACGACTGCCGCCCAAGCATATCTGACGCCGCCTGCAACCGGGCTGAGGCCTGCAACCATTCGCGATGAAAGCCTTCGCCATCGGTAAGCAAATATCCGCGAAGGGCCACGAGGCTCGCCTCTTGCGCTGCCTCGAAATCGGCAAGAAGGCTTCCGAAGTCCTGCACGTTCGTCGCGCCGGCTGGAAGACCAGGCCCGGAAACTTCGAGCGCCACATTCTGGCGCGGTGTTGCCTCGCCGCTCGCACCGCGCAGCCCCGGAGACAAAACGGCATAGACGGCACCCGCCCCCACGATGAGCGCGAGGACCGCCAATCTGCGCCTGGGAAGGCGCACGGCCGAAAAAACAGGCTTCCTGAAATGAATTTTTCTGCGGAGTTTCCCGCCGCGCTTCGGTTCCGGACCTTGCGGGCCGTTGTTAGGCCCTGAAGGGAACCCATAACGGGATCGCCAGTAAGTCTCCGCATCACGCGTTGCTGAAAAAGGCATCACACACACCATTGGTGCCGCGCCCCGAACAGCGACCTTGGAAAGATGCTATAGCGAAATCGCACTGCAACGAAAGCGCTCAATTGTGTCACATTGTGACAATTGATCTTGAACGGCGGATTTCCTCTGGCCGTACGGCTCATTTGGTGATTTGAATTCACATTGCGGGGTACGCAGACGATGGAACCTTTTAATGGCGCCATCGAAACCGGGGCTTTGGTCCGGAGGATGAAATGTCCCTTACCCGCCGCATCTTTCAGATTCTGGCGCTTGCGCTGCTCATGCTGGCCGTTCTCGACGAGGACGCGCGCACCATGACGGGCGGTTTCCTGCAAAACGGCTATACCTATATGGTCGGCGCTGCACCACCGCCCGTCCCGCTCGAACGTCCGCCCTTTCTGGGTCTCGCCGACCTCGACGATTGCCTGCGCGGCGCAGCACGCATCGACGGTGACGACGCATATGCGGCCTTCTGCGCGGACCTAGCGACATTCACAGTGAGCGAGACCGAAGCAGAAACGAAAAAAGTGACGATGACTCACACAACCGCCCCCGCACTTTCCCAATCCGCCCCATCCGTGGAACGCGCCCTTGTGGAAAGGGTGGACTGCCTTGTCGATGCGCATGGTGTTCCCGCGCAGAGAACCGATGGCATCTGGATGCGATCGGCAAACGACATGGGCACCGAAAGCGGAACATGGAGCGGCAAACCGAGCCGCCTCGTGTCCGTACCGCCAGGCTGCCGCGTGGAAAGCCCTGCGGAAGGGAAGGTCCTCTATGCGGGTTTCTTCAAAGGCTATCTCGGCATCGTCATCATCGAGACAGCGAGGAAGGAGCGGATCACGGTTGCCGGGCTCGGCCGTGTCTCGGTCAGCCGTGACGATGAGATCGTTCACGGCGACGAGATCGGCGAAACATCGGGAAAACTTGCACCGGCGCTCGCCGAACCGGCGCGAGGCAAAGATGGCGCGGCGCTGCTCTATGTTGCGGATAGAAGCGCGGCGGCGCCGGCGTCCTGATCAGACAGCTTCCCGCACAAGCTGCCAGTTGCGAAACTGCCAATAGCGCCAGGCAAGCGATGTCACGCCCCGCATGAGGAGTCCATGCGGCTTGAGCCCCGCCGCCTTGCCCACCATGGAAATCAGGCGTTCGACATGCTGGCGGCGGTAGAGGCCGAGCGCACGCTTCTCATAGGCTTTCGCGAAGGTCGCGCGCCTGTAGGGCACGCTGCCATCGACGGGCGTGTTCGCCGCGTAATAAGCGCAGGCGAGTTCGTCATCATCCGCCTCGGATACCCGTCCAACCGCTACACGAATACGGTCGAGGACCGAAGGCGGCGTTTCGCCGAGATCGTTGAACTGGTCGTAGAAGAGCTTGTAGTGGCGGAACTCGTCGGCCGCGATGTTCGACGCGATCTGCTTCAGCACAGGCTCGTCCGTCGCATCCTTGATGGCCGTGTAATAGGAGGAGGTGCCGCTCTCGACAACGCAGCGCGCGATAAGTTCGCCGCCGCGGCTGCCGCGCACGCTCTCGATGGCGTC
>JACIYQ010000224.1 GCA_014359855.1 Parvibaculum sp. | reverse complement strand
GCTTCGGAACTCGACATGATGAGCCAGACCCTCACACAGACAAATCGGCCCCGTGCGGTGCGCGGGGCCTCACGGACGGCATGCTAGGGCGCCAGTTTTTCAGATTTGCTTAACGGCAGCCGGGATTCAGGCGAAAACGGCCGGAAGATGCCACATCAGGCGGCTTTTTCCCGCCAGAAAGGGTCCGTGCCCGCGAAGCGACGCCAGAGTCGGATCGCGCCTTTCCATTCCCTGGCCGCCCGCTTTTCATGCCAGGCGAGGATAAGGGCGGCCACCGCCCGCATTTCCTTGCCCTCGGCGAGGCGACCGAGAATGACGTGCGCCGTCTCTACATCGTTAAGACCGCCGAACACGTCCTGCATCTGGCCGAGATATTTCAGGTAGGGCTTCACCCCGTCCTGCTCGTAGAGCGACGAGAAAAAATGAAGCGCGTAGCGCAGTTTCTTCAGCCGCTTGCGCAGCTCGTGCCGCTCGTCGCCCTTCAGGTGCGCGATATCGCGCCCGAGCTTCATCGCCTTGGCCAGGCGCTTGTCGAGTGCCGTTCCGGCAAAGTCGCGCGCGAAGGCCGGCGCCTTGCGCCTCGTATGCCAGCCGCGTTCGGCAAGAAAGAGGCCGTATTCGAGGAGGAAGCGCGTATAGCGCCGCGACCGGAGAACGGTAAGCGCCCGTTCCCATGCATCCGCGCGCGCCTTCTCGATGCAGGCTTTGAGGGCGGCGGAGCGGGCGCCGCCGAGATCGACGGGCGCAACGATATCGGATGTGAAGACGTCAAGGTCGCGGGCGGCTCCCAGCTCGTTCGCAAGCCACTTTGCTTCGGACGCGAGGCGGCCGGCGAGATCGCCGCCGATGACGGGGCGGAAGATTTCGAAGGCCGAACGCGCGCGGCGCAGCGCAACGCGCATCTGGTGCAGGCCTTCGGGCGATCTGTGTTCGGTGGCGGCTTCCTCGTTGGCCATCATGTGGACGAGGCAATGCCTGAGCACGATCGCGAAGGCATCGTCGAGCGTTGCGTGATGGTCGATGAGAACGGCTTCCGCCTTCACCACCGCGGGTCTCTTCTGGCGCAGAAGCGCAAAGCCGCGCTCCGACTTGCTCCTGTGGCCGACGCGCAGTTCAGCGATCTCGTTCAGGTCCAGCGCGACGCGATAGAGGCTCGCCGGCGTTCCCTCCTTGAGTTCGAGTTCGATTTCGCTCACCGGCGCACCGCGGCCATCCGCCTGCAACTCGCCGCGGTCGAGCGCGAGTTCGATCAGGTCGCCTTCCGGCGTCGCGATGTTGTGGATCGTGCGGCAAATGTCGCTGACGAGGCGCGGACCGATCGCGTGACCATTGGCGAGTTCGCGAACGCGGGCGCGCAGATCTTCGGGCAGCTTGCTCAGGTCCGGCGTGGAAGCGTTGCCCGGCAGCCGGGCTTCATATTCGCCGATGTCGCGCGCAACGCTGCCCGCGCCCGACACGTCGGCTTCCGTCTTCAATGTCTGAACGCAGCCGCGCCCGTGACGGCGCAGCCGCAGCGCCATGCCGTTGTCGCCCAGGACCAGATTGTCCGTGTCGAAATAAACGGAATGCAGATGCTTGCCGGAAGCGCGGCCCTGCTTCATGCGCTGCAACACCGGCGCCCGGCGCACGCGCTCGAGCTCCGCGGGCTCGCAGACGAGCTTCAGTTCGATTTCGCGGTCCGACATTATTCCCGCCGACGCCTTTGGAAAACCAAGCCTCTCGCGCACCAAGGCAGGAGCATTCTGCCGGGCGCCGCTCCCGCACGCAATTGCCACATTCGGGTTCGGGGCAGCCTGCGTCGTTTCTCCACAGGCTCTAGTAGGAAGAGAGCCGTTTTGGCACAAGCTGTTGCGGTTAGAGCCTGACCGGTATGCCGGCCTTCGCCATATGGGCCTTCGCTTCGCCCACCGTGTGGTCGCCGAAATGGAAGATCGAAGCCGCAAGAACCGCGCTCGCATGGCCATCGCGAATGCCCTCGACCAGATGGTCGAGCGTGCCGACGCCGCCCGACGCGATGACGGGAACGGAGACGGCATCCGATACGGCTCTCGTCAGGGCGATGTCGAAGCCCGACTTCGCACCGTCGCGGTCCATGGACGTCAGGAGGATTTCACCGGCCCCGAGCTTCGTCACCTTGACCGCGTATTCCACCGCGTCGATGCTGGTTTCCTTGCGGCCGCCATGGGTGAAGATTTCCCATTTGCCGGGCGCTGTCTGCTTGGCGTCGATCGCGACGACGATGCACTGGTTGCCGAACTTCTCGGAAGCCGCGCGCACGAAATCCGGATTGAAGACGGCGGCCGTGTTGATCGAGACCTTGTCGGCGCCCGCGAGCAGGAGCTGGCGCACATCCTCCACCGTGCGCACGCCACCGCCGACGGTGAGCGGCATGAAACATTGCTCCGCTGTTCGGCGTACGACATCGAAAATGATCGCGCGCTCCTCGTGGCTCGCGGTGATGTCGAGGAAGCAGAGTTCGTCCGCTCCCGCCGCGTCATAGGCGCGCGCGGCCTCGACCGGATCGCCCGCATCGCGCAGGTCGATGAAGTTGACGCCTTTGACGACGCGGCCGTCCTTCACGTCAAGGCAGGGAATGACGCGCGCTTTCAGCATCGGACGGCACCCCGGAGAAGGGCGAGCGCTTCGGCCGGATTGAGGCGGCCATCGTAAAGCGCGCGGCCCGAGATCGCGCCTTCGATGCCGGAGCAGTTCGCCGCCATCAGTTTCTTCAAATCCTCAATCGAGGAGAGGCCGCCGGACGCGATCACCGGAATGGAAATCTGATCGGCGAGCGCGACCGTCGCCTCGATATTCAATCCCTGCAATGCGCCGTCGCGGTCGATATCGGTGTAGATGATCGCGGCGACGCCTGCGTCCTCGAAGCGGCGCGCCATGTCGAGCACGGTGAGGTCCGAGACATCGGCCCAGCCCTCCGTCGCGACGCGGCCGCCCTTCGCATCGAGACCGACGGCGATGCGGCCGGGAAATTTCCTGCAGGCTTCGATGACGAGACCGGGGTCCTTCACCGCCGCCGTGCCAATGATGACGCGGGCGACGCCCTTTTCGAGCCACATCTCGATGGTGGCGAGATCGCGAATGCCGCCGCCGAGCTGCGCCGGTATCGAAATCGCCGCGAGAATGCGCTCGACCGCATCGGCATTCACCGGGCGGCCTTCAAAGGCGCCGTTCAGATCGACGAGATGGATGTAGTCGAAGCCCGCCGCCTCGAAGGCGCGCGCCTGCGCCGCCGGATCGTCGTTGAAGACGGTCGCCTGGTCCATGAGCCCATGCACGAGACGGACGCATTGCCCATCCTTCAGGTCGATCGCGGGAAAGAGGATCATTGGTTTACTTTCACGGACGCCACTTCAGGAAATTGCCGATGAGAGCGAGGCCGAGCGCCTGGCTCTTTTCGGGGTGAAACTGCGTGCCCACCATATTGTCCCGCGCGACCATCGCGGTCACCGGGCCGCCATAGTCGACGCGGGCGGCAAGCGCGTCCTGATCGGTGACGGCGAATGCATAGGAATGCACGAAATAGGCATGGGTTGCGGGCATGTTCTCGAGAAGAGGGTGTCCGTTTACAACCTCAAGCTCGTTCCAGCCCATATGCGGGATCTTGAGCGAGGGATCGGACGGCTCGATCTTCACGACGTCACCCTTGAGCCAGCCGAGCCCTTCGTGAACGCCATGTTCAAGGCCGCGCTCCGCCATGAGCTGCATGCCGACACAAATGCCGAAAAAGGGTTTTGCCTGCGTGCGGACGGCGTCGTTCAGCGCTTCCACCATGCCGGGGATCGCATCGAGCCCGGCGCGGCAATCGCCGAAGGCGCCGACGCCGGGAAGCACGATCCGCCCGGCGGCGCGCACCGCATCCGGATCGCTCGTGACCAGCACGTCCGCCACGAGCCCCGCATCGCGGGCCGCGCGCTCGAAGGCCTTCGCGGCGGAGCGGAGATTGCCGGACCCGTAATCGATGATCGCGATCTGCAAGATCAGTTTCCTCTTTTCGGCCCGGCTTCCGGGAAGAGGCCGAAAACTTCATGCGTGGCTGTATTGGCCGGGGCGGGAGCGGCCGCATTGCGGCGCGGCCAGACCGGCGCCGAGAGCGGCGCCACAGGCGCGACATCGAGCGGGCGATCCCACTTCGCAAAGAAGCGGCGTTCGGCTTCCTCGAGCGACGAGCCGCCGGAAATGCCGATCTCGCGGTAGCCTTTCCGCGCCAGCGTCCAGCGGCGGATATCGTTGCCCTCGAAGCCGAGGAGAAACTGCAGCGCCAGCGAACAGACCGCCGCCGCCTCGACGCCGAGACTGCGTTCCACAAGGAAGGAGACGACGGCAGTGAGGCCGATCCAGAATGCGAGCGCGATCCAGAGCCGGTTGAAGGCAAGCCAGATCCAGGACAGCAGGAAGGCCGGGAAGGAGAAACCCTCCTTCACCAGCACAATGCCGGCGCCGTCAAGCGGAGCGCCGGGAAGCTCGTGGACCGTGTAGATGCGCA
>JACIYQ010000223.1 GCA_014359855.1 Parvibaculum sp. | reverse complement strand
CGCTTTTGGTCTTCAGCTTGGGCATTTTGCTCTCCGTGTTTTGGGAACCCGCTATTGAAGACCTTGAATTCATTGAAGAATTCGGCAGGTTGCGGGTCCGGGTCTTGGCATTACGGGCGGTCACGGCATGCCCTACAGGCCGGCCCGCCCCGAAGGCGCGGATTTATAAGGGAAAAGTCCGGCGCGTCAAGCACCTGGCGCCCCTTCCGGCTCATGCGCAGGCTTGATGCGCATGATTTATGCGCATAGTCTAAGCGCATGCCAAAGAAAGCCGTCAATCTTTCGGTCGATGCGGACCTCCTCGCCAAGGCGAAGGCCGAGCATGTGAACCTGTCCTCCCTCCTGGAAGCGGCGCTTTCGAAGAGCGTGCGGGAGCGCGAAGAGGCTCGCTGGCGGGAAGAAAACAAGGCCGCGATCGAGGCCTATAACCGCTTCACCGAAGAAAATGGAATCTTCGGCGAAGACTTCCGGTCCTTCTGATGGCGGCTTTCGACATTCACGCCAATCCCGAACCGCGAACGCGCGGCGCCCTTCCCTATGTCATCGAATTGCAGGCCGATCTCCTGAGCGACCTCAATACACGGTTGGTCGCGCCCTTCGCTCCTGCGCAGCATTACCGGGGCGCCGTGCCGCGCCTCAACCCGGTCATCGACATTGAAGGCGAACCGCATGTATTGCTCGTTCAGCAAATGGCGGCGCTGCCGAAACGTTTGCTCGCGAGGCCACCCGTTAAAAATGCAGAAGCACATCGCGACAACATCATCGCCGCGGTCGATTTCCTCGTGACCGGCATCTGACGGAGACACCCATGAGCCGCTTTTTCGGAAACGTCTGCCAGAACGGCTATGTCGTGCGCGACATCGAGGCGGCGCTGAAGCACTGGACGGAAGTGATGGGCGTCGGCCCCTATTACATCGACCGGGTGAAATGCGACTGGTTCACCACCGGCTTCGGCAGCACATTGCGGCAAGGCATCGAGAAATACTGACCCTCGAAACCCGGATAGGGATCGAGCACCATCATGTTCGCGATCTGCTCGCCCGCCTCGATCGCCATGGCGCGCTTTTCCTTCGCGGGAATGTTGAAGCCGCCGAGTTCGAGGCGCGTCGCGCCCTCGCCGATGCCGAATTCCACGCGCCCGTTCGACATGATGTCGAGCGTCGCAAGCCCCTCCACCGTGCGGGCGGGATGATTGTAGTTCGGGATCACCTGACGAATGCCGTGGCCGAGGCGAATGTTCTTCGTCACGGAAGCGGCCGCCGCGAGGAAAACTTCCGGCGACGATGAATGCGAATATTCGTCGAGGAAGTGATGCTCCACCTCCCAGGCGTGGTCGTAGCCCAGACGGTCGGCCAGCACGATCTGCTCAAGCGCTTCATGGAACAGACGATGTTCGTCGCCCTCGTTCCAGGGTTTCGGCAATTGCAGTTCGTAGAACACTCCGAATTTCATGGATAGCTCTCCCCGTTTTCCGGCGTCCTTGCGCGAACGCAAACTTCCGCGGGACGCCTGTTTCGTTTTTCGGTGGGAGAGTGTAATCGGCAAAGCGGCGCACGGCGAATACTGCCGGCGCCGGGGCACGCTTGCCGTTGCGTCACCCCTGGGTCGGCCGCCTCCTCGCGATCAGTGAAGGCCGCTCGGCAAAGCTCCATGGTGGTGCTGACGGCGGCGGGCAGCGCGCAGTTCCAGCTCCCGCTCGGCGGCCTCGCGGCGGAGCGCGCTTCTATCCGTTTCGAGAATGCAGCGAAGCTCCTCGTCCGAATGCAGGCGAATGTCGACTGGACCCGTCAATTCGACGGCACGGCGCATCACCTCCTGCGACTCGTAGAAAGAGCGCTTGCGACGTGTGCGGCTCGTCAGACGCCGCCATAGTTCAGAAATAAACATTCTTTCACCGGCCTTTCGCGGACACTCAGGTGCCTTCGGCTTCCGGCGTTTCGACCCTGTCGCGGAACATCCTCAAGAAAGGTGCTCCTGTTCGATCTTGCGTCTGGAAACAAGACTATATCGGAGGGCAGGGATGCGCCAGATGACTCACGCAAGCTAAGAAGGTCCGGCAAACCTATGACGACACCCGCTGCATGTGCGACTGCTGATAGGCCCGCATTGGAGCGAAAACATGACCATGGACGGCGGATTTGCGGCGTTTTATAGCTTTTACGCGGCTCGCGCGGCACCATTGCGGAGCGGATTTTAATGGGGGAGATCAATGCGGACGCCACTGAATGTGGCCCATCGCGGTGGCGCGGGGCTCTGGCCGGAAAACACCATGGCCGCGTTCACGCGCGCAATTGCCGCAGGCGCGGACGGCATCGAACTCGACATACATCTCTCGAAGGATCGCAAACTCGTCGTGCATCACGACGAAAGCCTGAAACCGGCAATCGCGCGCGGACCCGACGGCGCGTGGCTCACGCGGCCGACGCCGCTCCTCAAGAACCTCACCCATGACGAGATGCGGGCTTACGACATCGGCCGGTTGCGGCCGGGTGCGCGCTATGGCGCGCGCTATCCCGATCAGGTGCCGGCCGACGGCGAGCGCATTCCGCTTCTCGCCGAGGTCTATGCGCTGGTGAAGGAGAAGGCGAAGCCGGACTTCCGTCTCTATGTCGAATTGAAGACGGCGCTGCTCGATCTCTCGCAGTCCGCCGATCCGCGCGAACTCGCGGACGCCGCCGTTGCGCTCACCCGTGAATACGGGCTCGAGGAAACGGTCACCTTCGTCTCCTTCGACTGGCGCGCGCTTGCCCGTGCGAAGGAGATCGCGCCATCGATCCTCAACGCCTTCACGACGCTGCCCTTCTTCCAGGTCGATCCGGAAGACGCTTCCGCCCGGCTCGACGAGCCGGGCTCGGAGGACGACCTCATCCGCAAGGCATCCGCTGCGGGGGCGCCATGGGCGAACGGCCATGACTGGCGCCTGCAATCAGGGGCGGCCTTCGCCGGGCGCATGCTGCGCGCCATCGCCGCCGGGCCGGCGGACGGCTGGTTTGCCTGGCATGGCGACGTGACGCCCGCGAATGCGGCGCTTGCGCGCGAACTCGGTCTTGCCGTTTCCTGCTGGACGGTCGACGAGGAAGCGGAGATGAAGCGGCTGGCCGCACTTGGCGTCGAGGCGATCCTCACCGACCGGCCGGACAGGCTCGCGAAGGCGCTTGCCTGACCGCACAAGAAAAAGGCCCGGCAGTGCCGGGCCTTTCCTCATCCTCGATGCGGCTGCCTCATTTCGGCGCCAGCACCATGATCATCTGGCGGCCTTCGAGCCGGGGGTAAAGCTCGACCTTCGCGATCGGCTCGACCTCTTCCTTGACCTTGTTCAGGAGCTGCATGCCGAGCTCCTGATGCGCCATCTCGCGGCCACGGAAGCGAAGCGTGACCTTTACCTTGTCGCCTTCCTCGAAGAAACGAAGCATCGAGCGCATCTTCACGTCGTAGTCATGCACGTCGATGTTGGGGCGCATCTTGATTTCCTTGACCTCGACGGTCTTCTGCTTCTTGCGCGCCTCGTTGGCCTTCTTCTGGGCCTGATATTTGAATTTCCCGTAATCGAGAAGCTTGCACACGGGAGGTTTCGCGTTGGGCGATACCTCGACCAGATCCAGCCCGGCCTCCTCGGCCATGCGGATCGCTTCGTCGGTAGGGATGACGCCGCGCTTTTCGCCCTCGGCGTCAATGAGCAACACGGTCGGCTCATCGATCATGTCGTTTATGCGCGGGCCCTCTTTGGTGGGCGGCGCCTGCATCGGTCTGCGAGCTATGAACACGTCTCCTTCTGCCGGTCCGGCCGCCTGATCGCGCTCGGGAAAAGGGCGGTGACGCAAGCGCGCTTCAGCGGCAGTTGCGTTCGCTCGCCCGGTTCCCGACGGTGTCCACCCGGACACCCTCCAGACAATTGAGCCACAGCTATAGATTTGAAGGCCGCCTGCCGCAAGTCAAGAAAGGGGCAGCGTTCCTTCTCCGGGCACGCCCTGAGGCGCTCTTTCGTGCCATTGTGGCCTCGGCCACACACAGAAACGCAGAAAGCGCGTCACCCGGCTCGCTTCGAGATCGTAGATATGGGCCGCCGACGCCCATGACAAGCGCCGCGCGCGGGCCAGAAAAGCCGCGGCGCCCTTCGCGGCGCCGTCCTCCCAGCAGGTTCCGGCAAAGCCCTCAAACTGGCGGCGGCACTCGGGCGTTGTCAGCAGAATGAGGCTGGCGGCGGGATGTGCCTCCCGGATCGCCGCGATTTCGTCGCGCGCATGGGAGGCGCCGCCGCCGCCCAGCCAGACCGCGATGACGGTTTCGCTCACCTCGTCCCCGGCCTGCTGGCCCGGTTCCGCGCGATCAGCCGGGCATAAATTTCGAGCGTCGCGCCGCACATCGCCTCGACCGAATAATGCGTCCTGGCGTTTTCGTGTCCTGCCGCGCCCATGGCCGCGCGCGCCTCCGGGCCCATCGCCATCACCTTCGCCATCGCCTCCGCGAGCGCCTCCGCATCCCCAGGGGGTACGCGGAAGCCCGTCCGCCCCTCGATCACCGTCTCCTGCTGCCCGCCTGCATCCGACACGATGACGGGGCGGGAGGCGGCTTGCGCCTCCACCGCCGTCCGCCCGAAGGGCTCCGGCTCGATCGAGGGCGAGAGCACGGCATGGCTGAGCGCATAACCCGCCGCCATGTCCTCGCCATGGCCGGCGAGACGCACGCGAGCGCCGAGCCCCGCCGCGGCAATCGCCGCTTCGAGTTCGCCCGTATAGGCGTCGCGGCCCTGCGCATCGCCCACGATGAGCAGCGTGAAATCCTCCATGCCGCGCGCCGCGAGAAGCCGCGCCGCCTCGATCGCGACCGTCTGCCCTTTCCAGCGCGTGAGCCGCGCCGCCTGCACGAAGACCGTGCCCGGATTTTCGCCGATGCCCCAGCGCCGCGCCAGCGCCTCGACCCGCGACGGCGTCACAGTCGCGTAAGCCTCGATGTCGATGCCGCGCGGCACGGTGAAGATGCGGCCATCCTCGGGTGCATGGACCCTGCGAATGTTCGCGGCCGTATAGTTCGAATTCGCGATCACGGCATCGCCGCGCACCATCACCGAATTGTAGAAGACCTTGAGGCGCGGCTTTTCATGGACGCGCGAATGATAGGTGGTGACGAAAGGCACGTTCGCCCGCCGCGCCGCCGCGAGCGCGCTCCAGGCGGGCGCCCGCGACCGCGCATGAACGAGGCCGACGCCCTCGCGCTGGATGAGACGCGCAAGACGCTCGACATTGAGCCCCATCACCACCGGGTTCTTCGAATGCACCGCCATGTCGGCATGTTCGGCGCCGCAGACGGCAAGCTCAGGCACCATGCGCCCGCCCCGGCTCGCGACGATGGCGCGCCCGCCTGCCGCCACAACGGCGCGCGCGACGTCGACAGTGGTGCGCTCCGCACCGCCGGTTTCGAGCGCGGGCACGACCTGAAGGACGACAGGGCGCGGGTCCAGATTTTCGAAAGGGTTGGCCAAGCGGTAGAATCCCTGTTGGATGCATGCCGGATTTGAAAACGAAGCATCAGACAATGACCGACAGCCCTTCTCCCCGCAAGCTCGCGCGCCCCGGCCATGACGGCAGCACGGGCGAGGAAATCGCCTGCCTGATCGAGGCGCCTGAGCATCCCCTGCCCATTGGCCTCACCTGGCTCGGCGGCTTCAAATCGGACATGACGGGCACGAAGGCGAGCGCGCTCGCCGAATGGGCGAGGACCGCGCAGCGTCATTTCCTGCGCTTCGACTATTACGCGCATGGGGCCTCCACCGGCGATTTCGCGAAAGCGACCGTCGGCCGGTGGCTCGACGACGCACTCGCCGCCATCGACACGCTGGCGCAAGGCCCGCAGGTGCTGGTCGGCTCCAGCATGGGCGGCTGGGTGGCGCTGCTCGCCGCGCTCGCGCGTCCCGAACGCGTGAAGGGTCTCGTCCTCATCGCGCCCGCGCCCGACTTCACCGAAGAACTGATGTGGAAGTCGTTTTCGCAGGACGTGAGGGACACACTCTCGCGCGACGGGCTCTATCGCGAGCCGTCTGACTATGCGGACGAGCCCTACGAGATCACGATGAGGCTCATCGAGGAAGGACGGAACCACCTCATCCTCGGCAAACAGATCCCGCTTGCCTGCCCCGTTCGCATCCTGCAGGGCATGAAGGATACCGACGTGCCGTGGCAGCACGCCATGCGCCTCGTCGAAACACTCTCGGGCGAGGACGTGACGATCGATCTTTCGAAGTCAGGCGATCACCGCCTCTCGACACCAGCGGACCTCGCCCGCCTCATCCGGACGGTCGAGACGCTGCTGGAGGAGGTGGAGGGGTAGGAGCACCCAAACAAGGACGTCATGGCCCGGCTCGTCCGGGCCATCCACGTCTTTCTTAAAGGCACATGCCGCAAAGACGTGGATGACCCGCATAAAGCGGGTCATGACGATGAAGAGAACAGCATTGTTACCGACTCAATCCACCTGAGGCAGCATGCGGTCGGCCTTGCGGAAATAAGCCCGCGCAAAATCGAGAAGTTCTGTGTTGGAGGGATGGTCGACCGTCTCGATGCCGACGACATGCCCGGCGACGGCGCCGTGCTTTGCCTGCAACCGCTTCAGGAAACCGAACTTCGCATTGGCCGGACCCACGATCAGGATTTCACCCGCGCCCGCAAGTTTGTCCGCGACCTCGTCGAAGAACTCCGCATCTTCCGACTGACGCCAGCTCGCGCGTCCGGTGAACTGCGCATGGCGGCGCGTCGCCTTGTTCTTTGGCGTCACCTTGCCGGCCTCGGCCTCATCCGCGTTGAAATCGAGGATGCGCGCCTCGTGGTGATCGATCCAGACGACGGCGTGGTAGTGATTGGTCATGGGTGCCTCCCGAAAATTTCAGCGATTATAACGAGGTGCGGGCCTGCCGCGCTGCGGCAGAATGGCCTGCGTCATAGCGTCTTCAAGTCATGGGCCTTCGAAAGTGCCTTCAATCCTTCGCGGTAGGTCGGATAGGCAAGCGTCACGCCAAGCTCGTCGTGAATGAGCGCGTTGGAAACGCGCCGCGAGGCCATGTAGAAGCTCCGCGCCATGGGCGACAGCGCCGCCTCCTCGAAGGGTATCTCGGGCGGCGGCGTCCGTCCCAGCAGTTCCGCCGCATAGGCGACGACCACGGGCGCGGGCGCCGGCTCGTCGTCGCAGACATTGTAGATCGCGCCGGGGCGCGGCCTCGCCATCGACGCTTCGAGCACGTTCGCGATATCCTCCACATGGATGCGCGAGAAAATCTGTCCTTCCTTCACGATGCGCTTCGCCGTGCCGTCGAGCACGCCCTGAAGCTGGTTCCGCCCCGGCCCGTAGATGCCCGCAAGCCGGAAGATGTGCAGCGGCAGCCCGCTTTCGCGCGCAAGCGCCTGCCATTCGCGCTCGGCCGAGGCGCGCCGGTCACTCCGCGTTACATTCGGGTCGAGCGGTGTTTCTTCCGTCACCCACTCCCCTTTCCGGTCGCCGTAAACACCCGTGGTCGAAAGATAGGCGGCCCAGCGGATTTCCGGCGCGAGCGCGGCAAGCGCGCCCCGATGCGCGGCGAGAACGGGATCGCCCGCCTCCGTCGGCGGGGTGGAGACCAGAAGATGCGTCGTTCCCTGAAGCGCTGTCTCGGGGTCGTCCAGCGGCTTTCCCTCGGCGAAGAGAAACGGCTCGATCCCCGCCGCCTTCAACCGTTCGGCTCCCTCCTCCGTCCGGCAGGTGCCCGCCACGGCGAAGCCGCGCGCAGCGAGCCGCCGCGCAAAAATCTTCGCGCTGTAGCCGCAACCGAAACAGAAGAGTTTTCCGGCACCCGCCATCGCTTCCTTGCCTTTCTTTAATACTTGCAAGAAGGATGCGCCGGGGCGAGGCTGTGCGCCATGAAAAACCCGTCCGCCCTTCTTCTTATCCTCCCTTTCGTTCTTGCACCGGTCATGGCGTCGGCGCAAGAGACGCCCGCAGACCCCGCGAGCTATGAAGCCTGCGTCGCCCTTGTCGAGAGCGATGCGGCGGCGGCGCTCGACATGGCGAAGACGCTGAAACGCCAGCGCGGCGAGACGGAAGCCGGCGGCACGCATTGCGAAGCGCTCGCCCTGATGCAGCTCGGGCGCCCGGCGGAAGCGGGCGATGCGTTTTTCAATCTCGCCGAGCGGCTACTGCGCGCCGGCGATGCGATGCGCTCCGACATCTATGCACAGGCCGGCGATGCCTGGGTGCTTGGCGGCGAATACGAACCCGCGATCCGCGCCTATGACAACGCCATCGCGCGCACGCCCGACAAGCCGGATTTCTATGAAGGACGCGCACGAGTGAAGGCGCTTGCGGGGAAATGGGAAGGTGCGCGCGACGACGCGGCCGAAGCGCTGGCCCTCGATCCGAATTTCACCGCCGCCATGCTCATCCGCTCGGCGGCGAACCGCACCCTAGGCTACCCGAGCGCCGCGCTGGTCGATGCGAACCACGCAGTCGAGCTCAATCCCCACAGTCTCGACGCCCTGCTCGAGCGCGGCCTCGTCCACCGGGCGCTCGGCGACAAGGCAAGCGCCTGGGGCGACTGGTCGAATGCGGTGAAGTATGCGAAGGAAACGGGCCGCGAGAGCGATCCGGCGGCGCTTGCCGCCGCGCATTACCTGAGCCAGTAGCGCCACTCGCCGCGCACGTCTTCATCTTCTTCTTTTTCGAGTGCCTTGCCCGCGCGCGCTCTTGCATCTCCTGGCGCGAGACGCCCGAGCGCCCAGACAGCCATGGCGCGCACCAGCAGCGAGGGATCGTCGAGCAGCGCACGCACCTCTTCCACGAGCGCGGCTTGCCCGGAATTCCCGATCGCAATCAGCACGTTCCGCACGAAGCGGTCGCGGCCGATCCGCTTGACCGGCGAGCCCGAGAACCAAGCGCGGAACGATGCGTCGTCCAGACGCACAAGCTCGGCGAGAAGTGGCGCGCGCAATTCTTCGCGCGCATGGAACGCATCCTCGCGCGTGCGATGCGCGAACTTGTTCCAGGGGCAGACGGCAAGGCAATCGTCGCAGCCATAGATGCGATTGCCCATGGGTTCGCGGAATTCGCGTGCGATGTGTCCCTTGTGCTCGATGGTGAGATAGGAAATGCAGCGCCGCGCATCGAGTTCGTAGGGCGCCGGGAAGGCCCTTGTCGGGCAGATGTCGAGGCAGCGGCGGCACTCTCCGCAGCGATCATCATGAGTTTCATCGGCGGCCAGAGCGAGCGTCGTGAAGATCGCGCCGAGGAAAAACCACGAGCCGAGTTTTCGCGACACGAGATTGGTGTGCTTGCCCTGCCAGCCGAGACCAGCCGCCTGCGCGAACGGCTTTTCCATCACGGGCGCCGTATCGACGAAGACCTTCACCTCCGCGCCGCTCGTCTCCGCAAGCCATCGCGCGACCTGCTTCAGCCTCTTCTTCACGAGGTCGTGGTAGTCGCGGTTCTGCGCATAGACCGAGATCGCCGCGCGGTCGCGCCGCTCAAGCGCCTCCAGGGGATCGCTTTGCGGCGCGTAATTCATCGCCAGCATCACGACCGATTTCGCTTCCGGCCAGAGCGTCTTCGGGGCCGCTCGGCGTTCCGCCGTCTCCGCCATCCAGCCCATGTCGCCGTGACGCCCGAGGTCGAGCCAGTGCTGCAATCGTTCCGGAAGGTCGGCACGGGCGTCGGCGCGCGCGATGCCGATATCGTCGAAGCCCGCTTCCCTCGCGCGCGCGACGAGGTCGCCGCGCAGTGCCGTCAGGTCTTTCGGATCAGAAGTCGAGATTGGCATAGAGTTTCGGCGGCGGCATGCCGGCCACATGATCGGCGAGGATCCCCCTGAAGCCCGGGCGCGACTTGATGCGGACATACCAGTCCTTCGCGCCTGGATACTGCGCCCAGGGCACATCGCCCACATAGTCGAGGCAGGAGAGATGCGCGGCCGCCGTGAGATCGGCGAGCGTCAGCGTCTCGCCCGCAAGCCAGTTCCGCTCCTCCATCAGGTAGCAGATATAGTCGAGATGGTAGCGCAGGTTGTGGAGCGCGGCGCGCACCACGATCATGTCCGGCGCGCCGCCGCCATTGGCCGCGCTGAGAAAGCGCCGCGTCACCTTCTCGAAGATAAGCCCGTCCGACACTTCCGCGGCGAATTTCCGGTCGAACCAGTCGACGAGGCGCCGCACTTCCGCGCGCGCCAGAGGTTCTTCCGGCAGAAGCTTCACGTCCGGCGATGTCTCTTCGAGATATTCCGCAATGGGCGTCGCGCCCGAAAGGGGCTCGCCCTCCTCCACCACCAGCACGGGGACTTCGCCTGCCGGGTTCAGCATCAGGAAGTCGTCTCGGCGTTCCCAGTCGCGCTCTTCCACGAGTTCGAAGTCGAGGCCCTTTTCGGCCATGACCAGGCGCACCTTGCGGCAGGCGGGGGAAATCGGCAGATGGTAAAGCTGGCGCATGGGCTCGCGGGGTTTGCTTGTTATTTCTTGTCGGTTTCGGGGGCGCTTCCTGCGGCGAGTTCCTCGATGATCGGGCAGTCGGGACGATCGTCCCCGTGGCATTTGCGCATGAGCGTCGAGAGCGTCGCCCGCATGGCGCGCAGGCCCTCGATCTTCTCATCGATCTCCGCCACATGGTTCGCGGCAATCGCCTTCACGTCGGCGCTGGAGCGTCTGCGGTCGCGGTAGAGCGCCAGCAGGTCGCGGCACTGCGCCACCGTGAAGCCGAGCGAGCGGGCGCTTGCGATGAAGCGCAGCGTGTGCACGTCTTCCTGCGAATAGGCGCGGTAGCCGTTCGCCGTGCGGTCCGCGCTCTCGATCAGCGCGATGTCCTCGTAATAGCGAATGGTCTTGGCAGGCACGCCGGAGCGGGCTGCCGCCTCTCCGATATTCATGTCTGTCAGCTCGCGTTGATGCGCTCGAACTGTCCGCCACGGCGGAAGCGGTAAAGATAGGTCGGCAGCACGATTTCCATCGCCGTCGCCCGGACGCCAAGTCCGGCAAGCGTGCGGCCTTCCGCCTCCGTCGCCTCGCTCACCACATTGTCGATGCCGAGAAGCCGCACCTGGTCGGGTGTCAGCGGCGGATTGGGAATGAACTGGGTGAAGAAGGCCATGGCCTTCGCCGCGAACACAGGGATCGGCAGCAGGATGCGCTTGCGGGCGATATTCACCAGCAGCAGTTCCATCAGTTCACGGAAGGTTTTCTTTTCCGGCCCGCCGAACTCGTATACCCGGCCGCCCGTACCGTTCCGCTCGACGATCCGCGCCACGCCCTCGGCAACATCCTTCACATAGACGGGTTGCATGCGCATCGTCCCGCCGCCGATCAGCGGCAGCACGGGAGAAAGCCGGGCCATGCCGGCAAAGCGGTTGAAGAAGCTGTCCTCCGGCCCGAAGACGATCGAGGGCCGCACAATGGCCGCGTCCGGGAAGGCCTCGCGCACCGCCTTCTCGCCCGCCGCCTTGGCGCGCGCATATTCGGACGCGCCTTCCTCGTCCGCGCCGATCGCCGAGATGTGGACGAGTGCCGCCACGCCCGCCGCTGCGGCGACACGCGCGATGCGGCCCGCCCCTTCCGACATCACCGCCCCAAAGGTCTGCTTGCCGCTTTCGTTCATGATGCCGACAAGGTTCACCACCGCGACCGCGCCCGCGACCGCCGCCTGCACGGAAGCCTCGTCGCGGATATTCGCCTGCACGGGTTCCACCTGGCCCACCACGCCCATCGGGCGCAGATAATGCGCATCGTTCGGGCGGCGGACCGCCACGCGCACCCGGTAGCC